>JBCBXS010000192.1:0-5330 GCA_039816475.1 Pseudomonadota bacterium
GAAGCAATCAGGCGTCGGCGAGTGCAGTTCGTTGCCTTTGACAAAGAAGATGTTGCCGCTGGTGCATTCAGCAACCTGTCCGCGCCAGTCGAGCATCAATGCTTCCGCATACCCGTTCTTTTCCGCGCGGTGTTTCTCGATCGTGCCGATCATGTAGAGGCCGGTTGCCTTCGTGCATGACGGCGCCGTCATCGGGTCCGGCCGGCGATACGTCGCCCACTGGACGCGGATGCCCTTCATCCGGTCCTCGGTCGGGAAGTACGCGCCCCAGGGCCATGTTGCGATGGCGAGATTGATCTTGGTCTTCTGCGCCGAGACGCCCATCATCTCGCTGCCGCGCCAGGCGATCGGCCGGACGTAACAGTCCGCGAGGTTGTTGGCAGCAACCGTCTGCCGGCAGGCCTCGTCGATCTCCTCGACGGAGTATGGAATTTCGAAATCGAGCGTCCGCGCGCCTTCGATCAGGCGCTGTGAGTGCTCGCTCAGCTTGAAGATCTCGCCACCGTAGGCCCGCTCGCCCTCAAAGACGGCGGAGGCGTAATGCAACCCGTGGCTCAGCACGTGAAGCGTCGCGTCGCGCCAGGGCACCAGTTCTCCATTCCACCAAATGACGCCATCGCGGTCGTCGAAGGGGATGAGATCTGCCATCGGATACGGTCCTTGTCTGGTGACGACGCGGCACAGAAATCGCGCGATCACGTCCTGACGCGGCGGTCATTTCGACCGTCCGCGCGGCCTCAGACCTAGCCACGCGTCAAAATTTAAGTCAACATAGCTGACCTATTTCTAGCTTGCCGTTAACGACCCCTCGCACCATGCCGCCATCGAACGCCAGTTCTCCGACCGCGGACACCATTTTGGCTGAGCCCGGTTCGACAGCGCCGGCTTCGGCGGCGAATGCGGCGACGGTGACCGGCGCCGGGGCGGGCGCGGGCGAACCGCCGCTCACGGAAGTCATCGAACTGTTATTCTTTGCCTATCGCGACTTCACCGGTGAGATCGACACCCGCCTCGAAAGCCTCGGGTTCGGCCGCGCGCATCACCGCGTCTTGTACTTCGTATCCCGCCATCCCGGCCTGCCTGTCGCCGAACTGCTCGACATCCTCAAAATCACCAAGCAGAGCCTCGCACGCGTCCTGAAGCAGCTCGTCGACAGCGGCTACGTCGCCCAGGAAACCGGACAACTCGACCGCCGCCAGCGGCTGCTGTATCCCACTGCCGCTGGTGAGACCCTGGCGCGTGATCTGACCGACCTGCAGATCACGCGTGTCGCTGGCGCGTTGAAGGAAGCCGGGCCCGGTTCGGAAGAGATCGTCCGCGGCTTTCTCAAAGGCATGGTGTCCGCGCCGGAGCGGTCCCACGTCGACGATCTGTTGTTTGCCGCGGCCGTGCGGCGATCAGCGAGCGATAACGGCGCGTGATAAGAAGCCGGTCGGGATGGAGACGTTTGTTGAGTGAGACCGTCGAGATCGCTGAGATGCAAACCGTGGCTGCCGCAGCTGATTCCATTCAGGACGACGCGCGCCACATCCTGATCGTCGATGACGATGCGCGCATCCGATCGCTGCTGACGCGCTACCTGCAGGACAATGGATACCGGGCGACGCCGGCTGCCAATGCGGAGGCAGCCCGTGCGGCGCTCAAAGGCCTGAGTTTCGATCTCATCCTGCTCGACATCATGATGCCCGGCGAGAACGGCCTTTCGCTTGCCCGCTCGCTCAAGCAGGAGAGCGACGTCCCGATCTGCTTCCTGACCGCGAACTCCGAGCCGTCCCAGCGCATCGAAGGCCTCGAGATCGGCGTCGAAGACTATGTGACCAAGCCGTTCGAGCCGCGCGAGTTGCTGCTCCGGTTGCGCAACATTTTTCGGCGCGGCGGCGACGATGCCGAACAGCGCGACGAGATCGCGATGGGCCGCTTCCGGTTCCACATCGGCCGCGGGGAACTTCGCAAGGACGATGAGACAGTGCGGCTCACCGAGCGCGAACGCGAGTTGCTGCGCCAATTTGCACAGCGGCCTGGCGTTTCAATTGCGCGCCACGAATTGGCCTCCGACGACACAACGGGAAGCGAGCGCGCCATCGACGTGCAGATCAATCGCCTGCGCCGGAAGATCGAGAAAGACCCGTCCAACCCGGTCTACCTGCAGACGGTGCGCGGCAAGGGTTACATCCTTTACAGCGACTGAGCGGACGCGCGTCCCTGATCCCGGCAGGCTTTGAATTGCGCGGAATGGCGCGCCTGCGATCGCCTCGCTCCGGCTTTGTCCGGAGCGCTGAACTGCGCTACCTGTAGAGCCTCAAACGGAACGGGCGGCGCTGGCATGGCGAGCACGACCAATCAGCGCGAACTCGGGGCGCTCTCCGGGCTGCTGGCCCACGTGGGCGCGCGCCTGCGCGGGATCCCATCGTTTCTGGCAAGCTCGTTCCTCGAGCTGATCCCGAAGGGCCTCTACGCCCGCGCGCTCATCATCATCATCGCGCCAATCGTGATGCTCGAAGGCGTGGTGACCTACGTCTTTATGGAGCGCCACTGGCAGGCGGTGACCCGGCACCTCTCCGAGGCGACCGCCCGCGATATCTCCTCACTGACGGTGCTCTACAAAAACTACAACGGCAACGACGACTACCGGCAGCTCACAACGCTAGCGCGCGACAACCTCAACATCCTGATGCAGGTCCTGCCGGCAGCCGATCTCCCGGCGGCCCAGCCGAAGCCGTTCTTCTCGTTGCTCGACCGCACGCTTTCAGACGAGATCAGCAAGCGCATCGACGGAGCGCCGTTCTGGATCGACACCGTAGGCCGGTCGAAGCATGTCGAGATCAAGATCAAGATGGACGACGCGATCCTGCGCTTCCTGGCGCGGCGCAGTCAGACGTATGCATCGAACTCGCATATCTTCCTCATCTGGATGGTCGTCACATCGATCATACTTCTGACCGTCGCCATCCTGTTTTTGCGGAACCAGATCAGGCCGATCCTGACGCTCGCTGAAGCCGCAGACGCGTTCGGCAAAGGCCGCATGGCCCTTGGCGAAGACTTGCGACCGCGCGGCGCGCGTGAGGTCCGCCAGGCGACCGTCGCGTTCCAGGAGATGCAGGGCCGTATCAAGCAGCATGTCGACCAGCGCACCGCCATGCTGGCTGGCGTCAGTCACGACCTCAGAACGGTGTTGACGCGCTTTAAATTGCAGCTTGCCCTGCTCGATGAGAGCGCGGAGGTGCAGGCGCTCAACACCGACGTCCGCGACATGGAGCATATGCTCGCCGACTATCTGGCGTTTGCCCGCGGCGATGGCGGCGAAGAGCCGACACCATGTCAGGTGATCGCGCTGCTCGAAGAGATCCGCGACGAGGCGGAAGTCGTCGGCAAGTCCGTCGAGCTCCGCTACCGCAAGCGGCGCACCAATCTGACGATGCCGCTCAAACGTCAGGCGGTGAAGCGGGCCATCACAAACCTCGTCAGCAACGCCGGGCGCTACGGCACTGAGACGCTCATCCGCCTGGTTGTCGAGCGCCGCTTCGTGCGCATCGACGTTGAAGACAACGGCACCGGCATCCCCGAAGACGAACGCGAGAACGTCTTCAAACCGTTTTTTCGCCTCGATCAGGCACGGAACCAGGAACAGGGTAACAGCGGCCTCGGCCTCGCCATCGCGCGCGACATAGCCCGCAGTCATGGCGGCGACATCACCCTCGGCTCAAGCACCCTCGGCGGCCTGAAGGCATCGCTCCGCCTTCCGATTTAGACCGCACGTGCCAGCCGTACGACGGTCGGCCCCGCCAGGCAGAGGCGCGCGACGCGCTCTTACCTCGGCCACCCTTACCCCGCCGTCGGCATTTGGCTAATCTCCAGCCAACACCCAAAAAGACATGCGCGCTCGGGAGGCATCGGCGTGGCCAACTTCATTCTCGCAATCGACCAGGGCACGACATCGAGCCGGGCCATCGTCTTCGACGGCAACCTCAAGGCCTGCGGCGTCAGCCAGCGCGAGTTCACGCAGCACTTCCCGGCCTCCGGATGGGTCGAGCATGCGCCTGAGGACATCTGGCGGACGACACAGGAGACCTGTCACGGCGCCGTCGCCGATGCCGGGATCACACTCGGCGACGTCGCAGCCATCGGCATCACCAACCAGCGCGAGACGACGCTGGTCTGGGACGCGAAGACGGGTGAGCCGATCCATCGCGCGATCGTCTGGCAGGACCGCCGGACGGCTGACTTCTGCAACCGCCTGAAGACGGATGGCCACGAGCCGGACGTCACCGCGATCTCAGGGTTGCTGCTCGATCCTTACTTCTCAGGGACAAAGCTCGCGTGGCTGCTCGATAATGTCGACGGCGCGCGCGCCAGGGCCGAGGCGGGCGAACTGCTGTTCGGCACGGTCGACAGTTTCCTGATCTGGAAGCTGACCGGCGGCGCGCAGCATGTGACGGACGCAACCAACGCCAGCAGGACGCTGCTCTACGACATCCGGCACGGCCAATGGTCTGATGAGATGTGCGCGCTTCTGGGCGTGCCAAAACAGATGCTGCCCGAGGTACGCGACAGCGCGGCCGAGTTCGGCACGACGTCGGCCGCCGTGTTCGGCGCGGCGATCCCGATCCTCGGCGTCGCGGGCGACCAGCAGGCCGCGACCGTCGGTCAGGCCTGTTTCGCGCCGGGGATGCTCAAGTCGACATACGGCACCGGCTGCTTCGCGCTGCTCAACACCGGCGATCAGCTTGTGCCGTCTAAAAATCGTTTGCTGACGACGATCGCCTACCAGTTCGACGGGCGCCCGACATACGCGCTTGAGGGCTCGATCTTCATTGCCGGCGCCGCGGTCCAATGGCTGCGCGACGGACTGAAGATCATCGACGACGCAGGCGAAACCGGCGCACTCGCAGACACTGCCGACAGCCAACAGGACGTGTATCTGGTCCCGGCGTTTACCGGCCTCGGCGCGCCTTACTGGGATGCGGAGTGCCGCGGCGCCATGTTCGGCCTGACGCGGGCAACCGGCCGGGCTGAGTTTGCGCGCGCGGCGCTCGAAGCGGTCTGTTACCAGACACGCGATCTACTCGGTGCGATGCAGGGCGATTGGGCGAGCAGCGGCGGACGCGAGACCGTGCTTCGCGTCGACGGCGGCATGGTCGCGTCCGACTGGACCATGCAGCGCCTGGCCGATCTGCTCGACGCGCCGGTCGACCGTCCGACGATCCTCGAGACGACGGCGCTGGGCGCAGCCTATCTCGCCGGCATGAAAGCTGGCATCTACGGCGACCTCGACGCATTCGCCGCCGCATGGGCTCGCGAGCGCCGCTTCACGCCAGCAATGGACGACGCCA
>JBCBXS010000193.1:0-5311 GCA_039816475.1 Pseudomonadota bacterium
ATTGGCTGGCGTCGGGTGGCATTCACCCGGGCTTCTACTCGACGACGGACGTCTCCGGCACCATCAAGGCCGACGCGCTCCTCTCGGTAACACCCCCACCGCAGATGCCCGCGACGCTCGAAGCCGGCACGATCTACGGTTATTGCGTCGGTGAACCCTGGAACCAGCAGGCTGTCTTTAAGGGCATCGGCGTTCCGGTCATCACCGACTACGAAATCTGGAAGAACAACCCGGAAAAAGTATTCGGCATCACCAAAGAGTTTTCGGAGAAATATCCGAACACCACGATGCTCCTTACGAAAGCGCTGATCCGCGCTGCAATCTGGCTCGACGAAAACAATAACGCCAACCGGATGAAAGCCGTCGAGATGCTCGCAAAGTCCGAGTATGTGGGCGCCGATAAGGAAGTCATCGCAAACTCGATGACCGGCACGTTTGAATACGAAAAAGGCGACAAGCGCCCCGTGCCGGACTTCAACGTCTTCTTCCGCTACTTCGCGACGTATCCCTACTACTCTGACGCCATCTGGTATCTGTCGCAGATGCGCCGCTGGGGCCAGATCGCCGAGCCGAAATCGGACGAGTGGTTCATCGAGACGGCCAAGAAGGTGTACCGCCCCGACCTCTACATGAAGGCAGCCGAGGCCGTGATTAAAGACGGCCACGCGAAAAAGGCCGACTTCCCGTTCGGGACCGACGGCTTCAAGGAACCGACGCCTGCGAAGGACATCATCGACGGCGTTCCCTACGACGGCCGGAAGCCGAACGCGTACCTCGAGAGCCTGTCGATCGGGCTCAAGAACAAGCAGGTCGTCAAAGGCGCTGAGGTCGTCGGCGGCTAAGCGGCAACGGCACGGCACCGCGCGGTCAGCCAACTCCGCTGACCGCGCATCGCCGCCGCGCACTCCCCCTCAAACTTGTCAGACTTGAACCAACTCCACGCGCAACCCGCTGGCGGCATCGCATTCGTCGCCAGTGTTTCAGACCCAAACCGATCTCCGAGGAGCCACTCCCATGGCAACCGTCAGTGATGTTCTTGATGTCGATGACGCCAGCGCGCGCCGCGAACAGCGCAAAGAGCGCACGATCTCATTCCTGAATCGCATCAACGGCGGCTTCAGTGTCTTCGGTCTCGGGTTTCTGATCCCCATCGCAAAGATGATCGCAGGCGACAGCCCGCGCGAACAGCTTCGCGAACTCCGCCAGCAACTGCTGTTTCCGCTAATCGGGATTTTCACGTTCCTTGGCCTCTGGGCCTACTTCGCACCGCAGGTGCAGACCTCCCTCGGCGCGATCCCCGGCCCGGTCCAAGTCTGGGCGCAGGCACAGAACCTCTATGCCGACCACGTCGCTGAGCGCGCGAAAGAAGACCGCTTCTACGAGCGTGTTGCCGCCCGCAACCAGAAGCTTATCGAGGCTGGCCGGCCCGAAATGGTTCGCCAGCGCAACTACACCGGCAAGCCGACCTACATCGACCAGATCTTCACGAGCCTTCAGACCGTCGCGCTCGGGTTCATCATCGCCTCAGCGATCGCAATCCCACTCGGGATCATGTGCGGGCTCAGTCAGGCGGTAAATGGCGCGCTTAATCCGCTGATCCAGATCTTCAAGCCCGTCTCGCCACTCGCGTGGTTGCCGATCGTCACCATGGTGGTCTCAGCGCTCTACGTGACGCCGAGTGACTGGTTGCCCAAATCCCTTGTGATCTCTGCAATCACGGTGACGCTCTGTTCGCTTTGGCCAACGTTGATCAACACCTCACTCGGCGTTGCCTCGGTGGACAAGGACCTGCTGAACGTCGGCCGGGTCCTGCGACTGCCGACCTGGCAGAAGATTACCAAGCTGATCTTGCCATCGTCGCTGCCGCTGATCTTCACGGGTCTTCGCCTATCACTCGGTGTGGGCTGGATGGTGCTCATCGCCGCTGAGATGCTTGCGCAGAACCCGGGCCTCGGAAAATTCGTCTGGGACGAATTCCAGAACGGCTCATCGCAGTCGCTCGCGAAGATCATGGTCGCGGTGCTCACCATTGGCCTGATCGGCTTCCTGCTCGACCGCGTCATGTACGCGCTGCAGTCGGCCTTCACCTTCTCGACCAACCGCTGAGCTCGGGGGCAACGACCATGGCACTGCTCGAACTCAAGGGCGTCTCGAAGCACTACGGTGAGGACGACAACCGCACCAACGTGCTCGCCGACATCAACCTCGCGATCGAGGAAGGTGAATTCATCGCGATCGTCGGCTTCTCCGGCACCGGAAAGACGACGTTGATCTCGATGATCGCCGGGCTCATTTCGCCCGACTCCGGCGAGGCCCTGCTGAAGGGCAAGAAGATCGAAGGGCCGGGGCCTGACCGCGGCATCGTCTTCCAGTCCTATTCGCTGATGCCGTGGCTGACGGTCGAGGGCAACATCGGGCTCGCCGTCGACCAGGTGTTCAAGAAGGCAACGAAGAAAGAGCGCGCCGAACGCGTTGCCCACTACATCAACATGGTCGGCCTCAGCCACGCGACTGACCGCCTGCCGTCTGAACTCTCAGGCGGCATGCGCCAGCGCGTGGCCGTGGCCCGGGCCCTTGCGATCTCGCCCGAGATCATCTTGCTCGACGAGCCGCTGTCCGCACTTGACGCTCTGACGCGCGCGAACCTGCAGGACGAAATCGCCCGCATCCGCGCGGAGGAAAACAAGACCGTCCTCCTCATCACCAACGACGTCGACGAGGCGATCCTGCTGGCCGACCGGATCATCCCGCTTGATCCCGGCAAGTCTGGCGAGCCGGCGACGTTTGGCCCGGTCTTCAAGGTCGACATCCCGGCACCCCGCGTTCGGTCCGCGCTCAACCACGACGAGCGCTTCAAGCAACTTCGCAGCGACGTCACGCAGCACATGCTGGCCGCCGGCGCCTCGGCGAAGATCGACGGCACGCGCACGCTGCCGAACGTCGAGGTGCTCCATCCGCTGCCGCGGGCCTACACGAAGGCGGCCGAAAGCCCGCGCACCGATCGCTATCTCCAGTTCAGCCAGCTCGACAAAGTCTACCCGACGCCGAAGGGCCCGCTGAAGGTTGTCGACCGCTTCGACATGAAGATGAAGAAGGGTGAGTTCATCTCGCTCATCGGCCATTCCGGTTGCGGCAAGTCGACGGTGCTGTCGATGGCAGCCGGCCTCAACGAAGTGACCGCTGGCGGTATCATCCTCGATGGCCGCGAAGTGAACACCGCCGGCCCCGACCGCGCGGTGGTCTTCCAGGCGCCGTCGCTATTCCCCTGGCTGTCAGCGCGTGAGAACGTCTCGCTCGGTGCTGACCGCGTCTACCCGAAAGCCAGCAGGGCCGAGCGGAACGACGTCGTCGAATACTACCTCGAGCGTGTCGGCCTCGCAGATGCGATGGACAAACCGGCCGCGGATCTCTCGAACGGTATGAAGCAGCGCGTCGGTATTGCTCGCGCGTTCGCACTCTCGCCGAAGCTTCTGCTCCTCGACGAGCCGTTCGGCATGCTCGACTCGCTGACGCGGTGGGAGTTGCAGGAAGTGCTGATGGAGGTCTGGTCGCGCACGAAGGTGACGGCCATCTGCGTGACGCACGACGTCGATGAAGCGATTCTGCTGGCCGACCGCGTGGTGATGATGACCAACGGCCCGATGGCCCGCATTGGGCGCATCATGCAGGTCGACCTCGAGCGTCCGCGCAAGCGTGCCGAGATGCTCGCACACCAGGACTACTACCTGTATCGCGAGCAGCTTCTGTCGTTCCTCGAAGAGTACGAGCACGGCGCTCACAAAAAGACCGACAGCGATCAAGGCGGCGAGCCAAACGCGGGCGAAGCGGCGGAAGCAGAGCCGGTGGCACCGCCTGCTGCGGCGACGCCCGCATCTGCTGAACAGAACGTCGCGGCGTAAGCGGGAGATCGCTACATGCTTGAAGCTGTCCCGACATCGTCAACGCCGACCCAATTGTCTGGCGGCACCGACACATTCATCCGCGCAACGGAAGTCTGGCAGTTGGATGCCACCGGTGAACGCCTTGTGCTCGCAAGCGGCATCTACGGCGACATGCACGATTTCGCAGCCGTCAGCGGCGGCGAAAGCTTCGGCCGTGGCGAAGGGCTTCCCGGCCGGACGTGGGCCGAACAACGTCCACAGGTTCTAAAGTCGTTTAACCCGCAGACCTTCAAGCGAACGGAAGCGGCGAACGCCGCCGGCCTGACCGCCGGGGTGTCACTGCCAGTCTTCCGCGGCGACCAGCTCACCGGCGTCGTCGTCTTTCTCTGCGCCGCCGACGATGACACCATTGGCGCAATCGAGGTCTGGGCCGCCAACGAGGACACGGGCGGCATTATGGCGCTCGACGACGGCTACTTCGGTGCCGCACGGCACTTCGAGTGGATCTCGAAACACACGACATTTCCCGAGGGCATGGGGCTGCCGGGCGGCGTCTGGGGAACCGGGCGCGCCAAGCTCGTCCGCGATCTCGGCGCCAGCTACCGCTTCATCCGCTCTGAGGCCGCAGGCGACGCAGGTCTCACGACGGGCCTGGGCCTGCCGGTTTCATCGCAACACGACGATCCGTTCGTCGTCACGCTTCTGTCGGCTCGCGGCACACCGATCGCGCGGCGGTTTGAGATCTGGGCGGCCGGCGCATCCGGCTTCACCTACCTCGACGGCATTTGCGAAAACGAAGGCGAGCCCTACGGCGGCACGATCGGCACGGCGTTGACTGAGGTGGCCTCCGCTGCCGCCCGTCAGGTCGCCGAGACCGGTGCGCCACTGGCTGCCTCCGCCACTGATTTGGCAGACCCGATCGCGGCTGCGAACGGCTACGGCAGCGCCGTCGGCGTCCCCGTCTATGAGGGCGGCGCGCTCGCTCAAATCGTCGTTTGGTATTTCTAGCAAGAGGGAGATCAGGAATGCCTGAACAGGTCCCCAAGAAGCTTGTCGTCATCGGCAACGGGATGGCCCCGGGCCGGGCGCTGGAGCGGCTGTTCGAAGCCGCACCCGGCGCTTACGACGTCACGATTTTCAATGCGGAGCCGAGGGTCAACTACGACCGCATCATGCTCTCGCCGGTTCTCTCGGGTGAGAAGTCCTACGAGGATATCATCATCCATGACGAGGCCTGGTACGCCGACAACAACGTCACGTTGCACACGTCCGCGAAGGTCTCGCAGATCGATCGCGCCGCGAAGACAGTGACGTCAGAGAACGGCGTCACGGCCAGCTATGACAAGCTGATTATCGCAACCGGCTCGAACCCGTTTGTGATCCCGGTCCCGGGCCATGACCTGCCCGGCGTGATCACATACCGCGATCTC
>JBCBXS010000194.1:0-5296 GCA_039816475.1 Pseudomonadota bacterium
CCACAGCTTCCCGATCGACGAATACACAAGCCGCCCGCTCGTTCTCCGCGATCACCGCGCCGTCGCCCCGGACACACCCGGCACCGGCGTCCAATTCGACTGGCAGAAACTCGCGCCGTTCGAGGTCGCCTGAGGCGGGGGCGGCAGGGCGGCGGCGTCTCAGGTCTCCGGCTGGGCTGCGTCCTTCGGCTGTCTGCGGCTCAGCCAGCCGAAAAGAACCGGCCCGCAGAGCCCGAGGACAGCCAGCACCAGGAAGAACGCGGCAAGTGGCTGGGTCAGGATCAGCCACCATTGGCCGTCAAAGATCTTCAGCGAGTTCTGCAGGTTCGTTTCGACCATCTCACCCAGAATGAGACCGATCGCGACCGGTGCGACTGCAAAGCCGAACCGGCGCATAAAGTACCCGATGATGCCAAAGATAAGCACGATCCAGACATCCTGTAGCGACTGGTTCAGCGCGTAGGCCCCGATCACCGAGAGCGCGAAAACGATCGGCCAGAGCAGCGCGGTCGGCACGAGCGAGACACGGGCAAAGAGCTTGGCCGCATAGAGGCCGAGCACAAGGAACATCACGTTGGCGACCATCATCGCCCCGAAGATCGCGTAGACCTTGTCGACCTGCTCGGTGAAGAGATACGGCCCCGGACGAAGCCCGTGAACGAGAAGGCCGACCAGAATGACCGCCGTTGTTCCGCTGCCGGGAATGCCGAGCACCATCGTCGGCACCATCGCGCCACCGGTTGCGGCGTTGTTGGCGGCCTCTGCACCTGCGATGCCCTCAACCGAGCCTTTGCCGAATTCCTCCTTGTTTTTCGACCAGCGGCGCGCTTCCGAGTAGCCGATCATCGATGCGACGGTCGCGCCCTCGGCTGGCAGCACGCCGATAAACGTGCCGATCCCGCACGACCGCAGGATCGTCCTCCAGATTTTCCGGTAATCGGCCATCGACGGGAGCTGGACGGCCTTCATGACCGCGGTTTCGACGATCAGGTTCAGGCGTGTCGACTGGACCAGCAATTCCGACATCGCAAAAAGGCCGATCATGACCGGCACGAAGTGAAGGCCTTCGTAGAGGTCATAGTTGCCGAACATGAAGCGTTCGATGCTCGTCGACTTGTCAGCCCCGATGGTTGCGAGCCAGACGCCGAAGAGACCGCCGATCAGGTTCTTGATGGCTCCGCCGGCGGAGATGCTTGCGAGCATCGAAAGCCCGAAAAGCGTCAACGCGAAGTACTCGGGCGGGCGGAACTCATAGGCCACCGTTGCGAGAAGCGGAGCTGCGATACACAGCGCGATGACGGAGAAGATCCCGCCGATGGTGCTTGAGACAACCGCGATGCCCAAGGCACGGCCGGCTTCGCCGCGCTGCGCCATCGGATAGCCGTCGAGACAGGTCGCGGCAGCCGCTGACGTTCCCGGCGTGTTGATCAAGATCGCCGTAATCGAGCCGGCAAATGTCGCAGATACGTAGATCGTCGAGAGCACCGCGATGGCGTGGACCGGGTCCATCGTCAGCGTGAACGGCAGGAGCAATGCGGCGCCTGTCGTTGCACCGAGGCCCGGCAGCGCACCAATCACGACCCCGACGATCGTGGTCACCAGGATTAGGAACAACAGGTAAGGGTCGGTCACGACCGACGCCATGGCGGCGAGGGCTTCAGTCACGCACCGTCATCCGTAATAGAGCTCGGTCAGAACGCCCCGCGGGAAACGAACCTTCAGGACGAGATCGAACAGCAGGAAGATCGAAAGCGGGGTTACGATCGCCGTCAGCGCCGCCAGCCAATAACGCCGCTCGCCCCAGGCGAGCGCCATGACGAAAATCACGACCATCAGGCCTACGAAGAGATCGACGTAGACGGTCAACAGATAAAACACCGCCATCAGCGCCATGGTCACCCACGTCTGCGCGGCGTGCTTCGGATTTGGCATCCGGCTGCCGCGCAAGAGCTGTGCGATCAGCGCGATGTTCAACACGCCGATCAGGACCATCAGAAAGATCGGGAACGACCGCGGCTGCATCGCTTCACCGATGATGATCGCCGGCGCGGTGTCGAGCTGAAGTGCGAAATAGACTACCGCGGCGCACACCGCGAATATGACGGCTGGCACGAGCCAGTCGTTGAACGTTGAGGGGCGCCGAGTATCGGCGCCCCCTTCGATGTCTGGATCAGCGTCCATCCATTGGGTTCCGATCAGAGACCCATTTCTTTGATGGCCGGCTCGAACTCTTTGATCATCGATTTGATCTGCTCGCCCCACGCTTTGGCATCGGCAGGCGAAGTCCCGTCGAGGCCCGAGGCTTCAAGGTAGGCCTGATAGACCTTATGCCCCATCGCCTTCATCAAGCCCTTCTCAAGCAGATCGACTTTGTCCTTCTCCGTACCGGCATGCGTGACGAACCCACGGACCGTCGAGAGCACAACATCAATGCCAAGCTCCTTACCCGTCTTGGCATCCGGGATCGGCTTCATGCGATCCGTCCCGAGGACGATCAGCGGGCAGATGTCGCCGGATTCAACCTGCGACGCGGCTTCCGACAGGTTCAGCGTGCCGACATCGACAGCCCCGGCAACGAGCTGAGTTGCGACTTCGCCACCGCCCTTGAAAGGCACGATTGTCGGCTGGGTCAGCCCGCCCTTCTTGGCGAAAATGAACGCCGTGATGTGGTCAATACCCCCGACGTTCGTCGTGCCGAACTTCAGCTTGTTTTCCTTCATCCCGGCGATCAGCTCCTCGCCGGTTTTGTATTTGCTGGTCTTGCAGTTCACCATCAGGATCTGTGGGTCGTTGGTGCCCCGCGCGATTGGCGCCATCTCGTCGACGTTGAGGCTGGTCTTGCCTTTCGCCATCGTGATCGCGTGGCCGATCGTGAACGTCATGATCGTGTGACCGTCAGCCGGGCGCGTCTTGAAGTAGTTCATCGCAGCCGCACCGTTGCCGCCACGCTTGTTGACGACGACCATGTCGGACTTCAGCACGCGGCGCGCCCGCAGCATCATCATTCGCGAGTTGACGTCCGTGCCGCCACCGGCGCCGGCATGGGTGACAACTTCAATCGTCTTCGACGGGAACTTATCCTGTGCGACTGCGCCGACGGCGAGCAGTGAACAGCCTGTCGCCAGCACGACGGCGTACTTGATCGGTTTCATTTGGACGTCTCCTCCATTCGCTTTTTTTCTAAGCAGCCAGCGCTGCTTCTGCTTGCTCGGCGAGATACGCACGCCCATCGCGCATTTCGTCGACCGTTCCCCAGCCACACATGTAATGGCCGCTGAAGCCTGCCCCCTCGATCCGGCGGAACATATCGACGAAGTCGACGGTGCCGGTGCCCGGATGCATGTGAAGTTCGTATTCGCCGTTGTTGTCGGCGACGCGCACTTCCTCACACCGGCTCATGTCCATCCCGTCGACGAAACCGGCGATGCCGATCGGGTCATAGTGGGCGTGGTTGATCGTGAAGGCCCATTTGAACATCGGCGAACGGATCTGCTCGAAGTACCAGATCGTGTCTTCAAGCGTGTCCGGCATGTAGTGGACTTCGGCGCGCTCTGGCTCACCGTTGAGGTTCTCAAGCGTCAGCAGCACGTCGTTCTCTTCGGCGTATTCGACTGCGCGCTTAAGGCGATCGACACTCGCCTGCTTCCGCAAATCACGGCACGCTGTCATGTGGTAGCCGCCGTGGACGACGACCCATTCGGCACCGGTCTTCTTCGCGAGGTCGATGTAGGCGCGCAGGTACGCGTCGGCGGCCTCGCGCAGGAAGGGTGAGATTTCGGCGACGTTCACGCCTGACAGCGTATGAAGCCCGAGATGCAGCCCGGCTTCGGCGCACCGCTCTCGAATCGCCCCGCACGCTTTGTCGTCGAAGCGTTCCATCGCGTTTGGCGCAACGTCGAGCTGGATGTCGATCCAGCTCACATTGTTCGTGATCGCATAGGAGATCGCGGCCTCAGCCGGCATCCGGCGGCCCATATCGATACCGATACGGTCGATAAACGACATCATTCCTCCCGGGCGCGCCGTCTTTGCGCAGCGCAATCCCATAAATTGAGGCTAACACTGCGCAGCCGGGCGTCAACACGCGAGCGCGTCAGCCCTTCGTATGCGGGCTCAACCCATCCTCGAGGGGCTTGCGTCGCAGCGGACGGCCAACGCATGACTGTGCGGAAGCATACGAAATGCATCGAGGACGCGGACAATGAACGGTAAACCGACGATCGCACTGGCGATGGGTGACCCTTCCGGTATCAGCCCGGAACTGACGGCCAAGGCGCTTGCCGCATCTGACATCCGCGCGGCGGCAAACTTCATCGTCTTCGGCGATCGCCGCGTCCTTGCGATGGGTGAGCGCCACGCTGGCGTCTCAGTCGATATCGACGTTGTCGAAGACGGCCGCCCCGCCGAAGGCACGGCCTTCGTCGACCTGAAACACCTCGACCCTGACACCGTCCCCATTGGAGAGGTTTCGCCGGAAGGCGGCCAGTCGGCTGTGTCGAACTTCCGACGCGCAATCGCGCTCGGCAAAACAGGCGCGGCCGCCGCTGTGACTTTCACGCCGTTCAACAAGGCGGCCATGCGCCTTGCCCACCCGAGCTACGAAGACGAGATCGTCTTTCTCAACGAAGAGCTCGGACGCGATGAGGATGCCAGTGAGTTCAACATCCTGCCCAATGTCTGGAACGCACGCGTCACATCACACGTCCCGATCTCAGGTGTCGCCGAACTCATTCGCAAAGACCTGGTCCTGAGCAAGCTCGAGCTGACGCACCGCTCACTGGTTGATGCGGGCATTGAAAACCCGCGCATCGCTGTGGCCGGTCTCAATCCGCACGCCGGAGACGGCGGGAACTTCGGCCGCGAGGACCTCGATGAGATTGAGCCGGCTGTCGAGGCAGGACGCGCACGAGGCATCGCGTGCGAAGGCCCGTTTCCGTCCGATACAGTATTCCTCCGCGCCAAACGCGGAGACTTCGACGCTGTCCTGACAATGTATCACGACCAGGGTCAGATCGCGATGAAGCTCCTCGGCTTCGACGCGGGGGTCACGCTGCTCGGCGGCTATCCCTTCCCAGTCTGCACGCCAGCACACGGCACGGCCTACGACATCGCCGGCAAAGGCATCGCCGACCTGGGCGCGACCCGGAACGCCCTGCTCCTCGCAGCCCGCATGGCCTCGGCCGCAACCCGGTCTGTCGCCGCATAGATAAGGGTGAGAAAGGGTCGAGAGTGCGGGCTCGAAATCTGAGCGAGTGGTACCGCCTCCCTGGTTTGAACAGGGGACCTCTAGATCCAC
>JBCBXS010000195.1:0-5285 GCA_039816475.1 Pseudomonadota bacterium
GTCTCCGCCGCGGTGAGGTGCGGCCATCGCGGGCTCAGTGTCGGCGGGCTCGCGGCTTCGCCCCTCGCGGCCTGCGACACCGCGCTCAATCACGCCGCCGCGCTGGCGCTCGTCGACCGTCGCCTTGAGGTCGGCAGTGTTTTCGTCGGATTGGATGATCATGATCTTCTGCCAGATCTTATACGACAGGTTGGCCGACATCGTCTCCAGTTCCGACACCGCACCGAGCACGGTCGCATCGCGCGCGCTCTGCGCATAGAGCGCGGCAACCTTCGCCGTGAGCGACAGCATCTCGGTGCAATAGTCGAGATAGCGCATCAGCTCGAATGTCGAGAGCCGGCGCTCGGGTGACGAAGGTGTTCGCTGGTCCTCGGTGAGGACGCGCGGATCCTTCGTGAGCTGATGCATGTCGATGACGTGCACGATCGATCGCAGTTCGTGCAGATCGTCGAGCGCCTGTTGCCGCTTCCATCGCCCCTCGATGGTTGCAACGAAGAAGATGCCTGCGCCCATCAGGACAATGGTGTTGAGCAGGGCTTCGATGCCGCCGAGGACACCGAACAGGTTCTCGGTCTCGCGCTTGTAGTCGATGATGCTGGCGAGATAGACGATCAGCGCGACGCCGATCACGACAATGGCGATGCTGATGGCCCGCATGAGTACGTTGGGTTGGCCGATCTCGGTCACCCGCGCCTGGGTGTTGCGCGCGATCGCAACAAGTTCGCTGCAGACGTTGCGAAGGTTCGATGTCGGGAAGCGATCGCCGATCCGCTGTTCGAGGACGATCAGCGTCGACAGGATGCGCTCTGAATCGAGAACCCGATACGGCATGACATCGGGGTGCGCTCCGCGAGACGCGAGGTCAATGCTCAGGCGGCAGAGCGCATCAGACCGCTGCAGATTATCCACACACCGACGCCGGCGGAGACGAAGTAGACGGCGTCACGGGCGAGGTCGGGCAAAGCGAGGATCGGCCGGAGAAAGACCGGCCCGTCGAGCAGCAAAATGGCTGCTGCGGGGACCACTGCGATCGCGGCGAAAACGATCGGCTCGCGAATGCTTCTTAGGCGACGGATGCCGGCTGCCAGCAGCACCCATGCAGCGAAAAGGCCGGCGCCGACAATCAACGCGTTCTGCGCAGTGCCAGCATTGATCCCTCGCGGTGCGAGGATCTCCGCGAGCGACGGCAGAAGATAGAACGATCCGAAGAAAGTGCCCACCGGCAACGCGAGGCCGACGGCGACCTGCGCTGCGAATTGCAGTCGGCTCATGCCGCCGCGAAATGAAAACGGATTGGACCAGCACATCTGCGATCGTGGCGTTCAGGCGTTACGTCAGTCGCGGAGCAGCTCATTGATGCTGGTCTTGCTGCGCGTTCGTTCGTCCACGGTTTTGACGATGACGGCGCAGTAAAGCCCCGGACCGCCGTCCTTGCCCGGTAGCGTTCCCGGGACGACAACGGCGTAGGCGGGCACCTTGCCGACGTGTACGTCGCCGCTGGCCCGGTCGACGATCTTGGTCGATGCGCCGATATAGACACCCATAGATAGAACAGCGCCTTCGCCGACGACGACACCTTCGGCGACTTCCGAGCGCGCCCCGATGAAGCAGTTGTCTTCTATGATGACCGGGCCGGCCTGCAGCGGCTCAAGCACGCCACCGATGCCGGCGCCGCCGGAGATGTGGCAATTCTTGCCGATCTGCGCACAAGACCCGACGGTGGCCCACGTGTCGACCATGGTGCCGCTGTCGACGTAGGCGCCGAGGTTCACGAACGACGGCATCAGGACGACGCCGGGTGCAATGTAAGCAGAGCGGCGGACAACACAGTTCGGCACCGCCCGGAAGCCGGCCTCTTTAAAGGTCTCGCCGGACCAGCCTTCGAATTTGGAGGGGACCTTATCCCACCAAGGTGCGCCACCCGGCCCGCCTGAAATCGTCGTCATGTCGTTCAGGCGGAACGAGAGGAGTACGGCCTTCTTCAGCCACTGATTGACCTGCCATTCGCCGCCGGATTTCTCGGCGACGCGGGCCTGACCGCTGTCCATCAAATCCAGCGCGGCGTCGACAGCTTCGCGCACGGCACCCGAGGTCGTGCCGTCAATCTGGTCGCGGTTCTCGAAGGCATCTTCGATGGTGGCCTGAAGGCTCTCGTGCGGCATGGCTCGTCGGGTCCTGCTGGAGAAACGGGGGATTGGCAAAGGCGTCGCCGGTGCGCGGTTGTGACGAGCACGCCGCAGAGTTGTCAATGGTTGGCGCTCGCATGGCCCGCCCGACAGGATCGCGGCGGCTGGGCTTCGCGGCGCATCAGGAACCGATGAGCGCCGCAAGTTTCTCGCGCAACGCGTCTGGCGGGAGCGTGGAGGTGCGCGTCGCCTTATCAAAGAAAACGAGCGTGCAAACGCCGGTCGAAACGCAGGTGTTCGTGCCGCCTTCGAACACGCCGTGGTGAAGGGTCAGTGATTTGGTGCCAACGCGCGCGACCTTGCTGCCGATATCGACCGTACCGGGAAAGTTGAGTTCGCGGATGTAATCGATCTCGATACGCGCGAGGACGATCTCGAGCGTTGGGTCCGCCAGTTCCTTCATCATTGGGTACACGAACGCCGTGCGCCCCTGCTCGAGAAACGTCGCCATTGCGGCGTTGTTAACGTGACCAACGGGGTCCTGATCATTGTAGCGGATCGTGTGGCTCACCCAGTGGTGGAAGGCTGCGCGATCGGTGAGTTCCACCATCCTGTTCGTCCGTTCGTTTGCTGATCCTGACCGATCCGAAAACCGCTCACGCGCCATGCACGCGTGGTCGAGAAAGTGTCAAGCGAGGTGAGTGGCAACGCGTCCGCTGCGCGCTCATATTTGATCTCAAGGCAGCACCCACTGCCGCAACAAAAGTCCCCTTGAGGAGATGATCATGAGCAAGTCCACAATCGCAATTGCAGCCGTCGCAGCCGTGTTTTCAGCAGGTGCCTTTTCTCTCGGCGGGGCCAGCGAGGCCGGCGCCAAGAAGATCGAGTTCAAGTCCGACATCGAGCGTCGCATTCAACGGCAGCGGGCGCAGGCCAACCGCCTCGGGCGGACCAGGCCGCGGTCCACGGTTCGGTCACAGCGCCAGAACAACCTCCGTCGGTTCGGCACGACCTTCAATCCGAACGAGATCTGGAGACGCGCGGCCAAGAGCGGCAGCAACGACTAGTTCGTTCGCACACGATTGGAGCCCGCACGCGTTCCTCCCTCGTCTCCGTACGCGGGCTTCTTCAGGCCGGCGAAGTCAGATGACTTCGTCGGTCTTATCGTCTGTCTCGCCGTAGCGTTTGAGGGTCGCAGGCCGCGTGCCGTCGTAGAGCGCTGAGATGCGATCGGCGATCTTCTCGTTCTCGCGTTCGAACAGGCAGTTGCCTTCGAGATCACTCGCGACAATGAACGGCCCCAGGTCTTCGCAGTCGAGCACCCAAATGCCCTGTGCGAGACCCAATTCTTCAGTCCAGTGGGTCGCAACCACGCGTTTGACGCCGCGGCCGAGCAGAGCGCCGGTTCCGTAGCCGACCGTGGTGAGGTAAATCGCGCCCGCCGGCACGAACGCGCGCTTGTAGTCGGCGCTCGACATCCCGCCTTTGCCGATAATGATGTTGCACTTCGAGATCGCAAACCAGCCCTCGAGCCACTTTGCGAAGCGGAACGATGCCGTCGCAGTCACTGCGCCGAGCTTCGGCGTGCCGTCGGCTTCAAGTGTTGCCGCCGGCGAGCAGTGAAAGTTCGCCATGCCAAGCTCCTGCGGAGATGCCGGCAACGGCACCTCGTCTGAGACCGCGCGCTTATAGACGCCTTCGCGCGCTGTGAAGATCCGGCCGGTCAAGCGCACCGCGGTGCCGATTTCGAGCTTCGCAAGGTCATCGCGCGTGGCAGGCAGCGTAAGCGATGTCGTCTTAAGGTCTGCCATGGCCGATTACTCCGCCGCCATTGCAGGCGCGTCAGACCAGTCGACGGTTTCGCGCCGCATATAGTCGGTGAACCACTCGGGGTCAGTGCGGTAGGTAACGTCGCCGTCGGCACCAATGCGGGCCGTCGCCCTGCGCGACGACAGGCAGAACATGTGCACGCTCATCGGCATGCCGCCCGTGTGGCAGTAGCCGACCTCGATGTTCACATCGACGACCATGTTTGAACCCATGAAGCCCATCGCGCCCATGCCGATGCTGTTGCCGAGCTCGTGGAGTTCATCTTCCAGGGCGGCCACGCGATCGTCGCTGTGGCGCGAGCCGACGGTGCGAAGGCACGCGGCCTGCTTGCCGAGCACCATCGTCGTATCTTTCGAGCCGCCAAGCCCGATGCCGACGATCGCCGGCTGGCACGCGAGCCCGCGCTTGCCGAAGGCGATCAGCGTGTCGAGGTAGAAGCGCTTGATGCCGTCGATGCCGTCGCCCGGGAACAGCATCCGGTAGTCGGTGCCGAACAGACCGCCCTTGTGCACGGTCGTAAGCTCGACCCAGTCGGCGTCGGGATGGAACGCATACTCGATCTCGGGCGCATTCATTCCGACGTTATTGTTGTGGTCAGTGCGCCAGAGCGGATGCACGCGATTGGGTCGGAGCGGCACGTTGTGGGTGGCTGACGCCGTGGCCTGCCTGAGCGCGCGTTCGAGCGCGATTGGGCCGCCGTTGATCTGCGCCTCGTTGCCAAACTTCACGTACCAACGCGGGCAACCGGTATCGCCGCACATGGCACGGCGGTCTTCCTTCGCAGCCTCGTAGTTCTCGAGCATCGCCTGAATGACGAACGCGGAAAGCTCGCCGGTTTCGGTGTCGGCGGCACGCTTCAGGCCGGCCAAATAGTCGTCCGGGATCTCGATGGCAGCCTTCTCCATCAGCGTTTCGGCTGTTGTGCGAAGAAGGTCGGGGGCGATCATGGACGGGGCCTGGCGTTGTGGAAGGTCACGCCAACATTGCGGTGCCGCACGCGCGGCTGCAAGGCCGCCAGAGCGCCCGGATCGCTGCCATGCAGGCCGCGCTGCTGTATGCCAAGCAAAAGGGCCAGTGCTTACAAGCACCGGCCCCTGTTACGCTTCGTCTTCCATCCAATCAGGCGCGAGAGGCTAGCCTGAGACCTTCTTGATCGAGCCAGCCACGCGGGCGGGCAGCCGGCGCAGGACGATCACGCGCGTCCCAATCTTCGCGAAACGCGCCAGGTGCATGACGTGGCTGTTGTACATCCGGAAGCAGCCTGACGACAAAGCTGAACCGACGCTACCCGGGTTCGGTGTCCCGTGAATGCGATAAAGCGACGAGCCG
>JBCBXS010000196.1:0-5280 GCA_039816475.1 Pseudomonadota bacterium
CGAGCCGCTCGAGCGATGGGATGTCGTCAATGTTCTCGCGCGTGCCGCCAACATAAAACGCAAAGTCGCAGAACATGCGATTGCGTGCGGCGGCGATCTTCTCAGCGAGCCGCTCGGCATCGGTCGTCAGCGGGTTGGTGTTCGGCATCTCGAAGACGGACGTGACGCCGCCCATAACGGCAGCCCGCGATCCCGTCTCGAGGTCTTCCTTGTGCGTCAGGCCCGGCTCTCGGAAGTGCACCTGGCTGTCGATGACGCCTGGCAGAACATGCAGGCCGTCGCAAGGGACGCGCTCGGCCGCACTGGCGTTCGCCAGGCTGCCGATGGATGCGATCCGGCCATCGCGAACACCGATGTCGGTAACGCCGGTTGCGCCTGGCGTCACAACCGTTCCGCCGCTGAAAATCCTATCGAAGGTCTCTGACATGGGCGGGTCTCGCTGGCAGCGGTTCAGACGGAGGAGCCGGCACCGGACACTTGCGGCACGAGCGGCCAACCGCTTACGTGCTGACAGCGCATGCTGCAACGCTGCGCGCTCAGTTCACCCGCGTAATTGCGACCGCCGATACGAGAGGCGCGCCCCGAGGCCATGGCAGATCCCACCTCATCACTCCGATTGGACAACCGCGCGATCCTCCGCGTCGCAGGTGCCGATGCGCGCGACCTGCTCGACCGACTGGTGACCGCGGACCTTTCAGACCTAACGCCGAACACGCCTGCGATCCGCGCCGGTCTTCTGACGCCGCAGGGGAAGATCCTGTTCGAGATGTTCATTGCAGCCGCCGACGCAACGACCGTGCTGATCGAGACGGACCCGGCGCTCGCAGACGACCTTGCCAAGCGGCTTGCGATGTATCGGCTGCGCGCCGATGCGGCGATCGAGGACGTCAGCGAGAGCTACCAGACATCGGTGACCTGGGAGACGCCTGAGGCGTTCGGCACGTTCTGGCACGCGCCTGATACCGCTGCCTTCCTCGCGCAGTTCGAGCCAAAGCGCATGATCGCCGAGCGGTCGGACGAGACAGAACTGGATGATGACTCACTCACCGTCGAAGACGTCCACGATCATCTGATCGAGATCGGCGTCGGGCGGCAGGGGGCTGACTTTGGCTCAGGCGACGTGTTCCCGCACGACGTAAACTGGGACGCGATCAATGCGGTCGCCTTCGACAAGGGGTGCTTCATCGGCCAGGAAGTCGTCAGCCGCACGCGCCACAAGGCCGTCCCGCGCCGCCGTCTCGTCCAGCTCTTTGCCGAGGACCAGACGCTGGAACCCGGCGCCGAAATCAAAGCGGGCGAGGCGACGCTCGGCACACTCGGGAGCGTCCACTCGAACGGGCAGCTTGCACTCGCCGTCGTCCGCCTTGACCGGGCGATCAGCGCGATGGATGCGGACACGGCGATCACCGCCGGCGGCGCCGAGCTTCAGATCGACCCCGCTGCCGTCGAGCGCTACCGCGCGGCTGCGGCTGCGGCCCCATGAACCGGTCGATCACGGCCGATGACGGCAGGGCGCGTTGCAACTGGGTCGGCAACGATGACCTTTACGCCGCCTATCACGATCGCGAATGGGGCGTGCCGCAGACCGACAGCATTGCTCTGTTCGAAAAGGTCTCGCTTGAAGGTTTCCAGGCCGGCCTGTCGTGGATCACGATCCTGCGCAAGCGCGAGAACTTCCGCTCCGCCTTTGACGGCTTCCAGCCAAAGAAGATCGCCCGCTACACAGACAAAGACATCGCGCGTCTGATGGGGGACGCAGGCATCGTCCGGAACCGCGCGAAGATCGAAGCTGCGATCTCGAATGCGCAGGCCTATCTCGCGCTTGAGAAACGGATCCCGTTTGCAGATTTCGTCTGGGGTTTCATCGAGACGGACGCGACGGCCAACCACTTCGAGACGATGGGCGACGTCCCGGCGCAGACCGATATCTCGAAGGCGATGTCGAAGGCTCTGAAGAAGGAAGGCTTCCGGTTCGTCGGCCCGACAACGATGTATGCGTTCATGCAGTCGGTCGGCATGGTCAATGATCATTTGACCGGGTGCCACCGCCACGCACCTTGCGAGAAGCTGCAGGCGACCCACACCCGGAAGCGCCGCGCGGCGCTGTCGAAATGAGCGCGTCGTCCGCAGAACCCAGCCCGCGTGCGTGGCAGCGGATGCTGTCGGGCCGCAGGCTTGATCTGCTCGCCCCGGACCCGGCTGACATCGAGATCGAGGATATCGCCCACGGTCTTGCCCGGGTCGCGCGCTGGAACGGGCAGACGCACGGCGCGCATGCCTTCTCCGTTGCGCAACACTCCGTCCTCGTGGCCGACATCGCCGCCGCACAGGCGACCGAGTGGCCGGAGAACTGGCGCACGGCAGCTTTGCTGCACGACGCGCCTGAGTACGTGATCGGCGACCTGATCAGCCCGTTCAAAAGCGCGATCGGCGCTGACTACAAGTCAATAGAGCGACGATTGCTCCGCGCGATCCATCTGCGGTTCGACCTCCCCGAAGCGCTTCCCACTGAGATCGCCGACGCCATCAAAGCCGCCGACAGGATCGCCGCCTACTTCGAGGCGACGGCACTTGCAGGCTTCGACACCGAAGAAGCCCGCACGTTCTTTGGCGCGCATGACGGGCTGCCGGAAACGGTCAAAAGCATCTGCTCGGACTTGACACCGTTGCCGCCTGAGGCAGCACAGACGCAGTACCTCGCAGCGTTCAAACGCGCGTCGGGTTGGTCTTGAACGCGTGGCCTCACACGCGTTGCACGTGCCCCTTTAACGGCATCCGCCACATCAGGTTGAAACGAATAATCCGTCGTGAGATCAACGCCTTGAATGAGGTCTGGCGGAGCATAAGCTGCGTCAGTACTGTTCTTCCAAATGCCGAGCTCTGCACAGAATTTGGCCACGATCTCACTTAGTGTCGCGACCAGTCGTAACGCGATTGGAGAGACGCGATGACGATGAATATTCCTTTGCGTCGAGAGGACGTTAGCGACATGACGGGCGTCCGTACGAGCCCGGGCGCGGTGTCAAAAGGGGCGACCCGCGTCGAGATTGGACTGAGTGCTGCCATTGTCTCTGTCTGTCGCGACGAGCCGATGATCATGTGTGTGCCGACCAATGTGGACGGCGCTCTCGTCGACGTTCTGCCTTCCGGTCCATTCTCGCCGACAGAGCATCGCACGCTCGACACAGGTCTCAGAACATGGGTCGCGGAGCAGACCGATCTCGACCTCGGTTATGTCGAACAGCTTTACACGTTTGGGGATCGCGGCCGTCACGCTCAGCCGTTCGACCAGACACCGCACACGGTTTCGATTGGTTATCTCGCGCTGACGCGTCAGCCGCTTGAGTCCGATGACGCCCAGGACGGCGCAGTCTGGAAGAGCTGGTATGACTTCTTCCCCTGGGAAGACTGGCGTCAGGGGAAGCCGGCCCTTCTGACCGATGAAATCGAACCGCGCCTTAACGAGTGGTGCGAGCGCGTCGACACCGAGATCAACCCGTACCGCACGAGCAGCCGCAAGCAGCGCGTCCGCGTCGCATTCGGCATCGACGGCGGGGCGTGGGACGAAGAACGCGTCCTCGACCGCTATGAGCTGCTCTACGAGGCAGGGCTGATTGAGGAAGCGCGCCGCGACGGTCGCGAGGCCGCGCTGACTTGGGGCCCGGTGCCGCGCTTCGGCACCGCCATGCAGTTCGACCACCGCCGTATTCTAGCGACCGGCATTGGCCGATTGCGCGGTAAGCTGAAGTACCGTCCCGTCGTGTTCGAGATGATGCGTGACGAGTTCACGCTGTTTGAACTGCAGAAGACGGTTGAAGCCATCCTCGGTCCGCATCTGCATAAGCAGAACTTCCGCCGGCTCGTCGAAAGCGCAGGCCTCGTCGAACCGACCGGCGACGTACGCGCGAAAACCGGTGGCCGGCCCGCGAAGCTCTACCGCTTCCGGCGCGAGGTTTTGCTGGAACGGCCGGCGCCCGGCGTCCGTGTGAAGCCCGGCCGGGCCTGAGCCGACGCCGAAGACTCGCAACAGGAGCCCGATCTGGCGTTTCGCGCGCACGCCGGGTTCCAGTTGCAGATCCCGGCGATCGCCAATTGCGACACTGTTGGGGCCGCGGATGTCTCCGTCGGCCCCTAACTTTTGGCGAAACACGCAGGCTTTCGGCGCGTTCGCATACCTGGTGGGCGACAAAAAACTGTCACGTGCCCTAGAAATCCACAGGTCTGTGGTCTACATTTCTGTTTGAATGCTCACAATGAGTATATAGCCCGCGATGGGGCGGCCCTGACGCCTCTTCGCATCGAATTAATGCTCAAATCGAGCATTATGAAAGCGAGAAGTTAGGAGGCGGCGATGTCAGTGACGCTGCTCGATCGGACCGAAACCAAGTCGGCAACGAAAGCGCAGGCCCCAGCGGCTACGCCGGTAGCACGACAGAGCCCGCTGCCGGACGACCTGGCCTATACGCCGGAGATCGCGCGCGAGATGGCGCCGATGTATGCCCGCGTAAAGGACGTGGTGACGCCGCTTGAGTGGCCGGTCTACGCCCCGCTCATCAAGGCGATCAACGCACTGAAGGCGGAGCGCAACGCCGTCATTCTCGCGCATAACTACATGACGCCGGAGATCTTCCACTGCGTGGGCGACTTCCAGGGGGACAGCCTGCAGCTCGCCAAAGAGGCGGCTGAGACCGATGCCGAAGTGATCGTCCAGGCGGGCGTGCACTTCATGGCCGAGACGTCGAAGCTGATGAGCCCGGACAAGACCGTGCTGATCCCCGACCTGGAAGCGGGCTGCTCGCTTGCGTCTTCGATCACCGGCGCTGACGTCCGCGCGCTTAAGGAAGCCCACCCTGGCGTCCCCGTCGTCACCTACGTCAACACATCCGCCGACGTGAAAGCGGAAACCGACATCTGCTGTACGTCCGCCAACGCGGTCCAGGTCGTCGAGAGCCTTGGCGTCGATCGCGTGCTGCTGATCCCAGACGAATACCTCGCGAAGTACGTCCAGACGCAAACGGACGTCGAGATCATCGCGTGGAAGGGCCGATGTGAAGTCCATGAGCGCTTTACGGGCGAAGAGCTCGAGACCATGCGTGAGGCGGACCCCAGCCTGAAGATCATCGCCCATCCCGAGTGTCCGCCGGACGTAATTGAGGCCGCCGACTTCACCGGCTCGACCGCTGGCATGATCAACTACGTGAAGGACAAGCGACCGCCGAAGGTTGTTCTCGTCACCGAGTGCTCGATGTCATCGAACGTTGCCGCTGAAGTGACCGACGT
>JBCBXS010000197.1:0-5278 GCA_039816475.1 Pseudomonadota bacterium
GCCTTCCGTCCGTCAAACAGCTTCAGCGCAGACCCGAACGACGTCTTGATGCGCCGGTCCATCAGATCGACGCTGTAGACCTCATCGAGGATCAGGTGCGTGATCGCGCCTACAAACATGAAGCCGCCAGCCAGCCATGCGACGCCCGGATGCTTGCCGAGGATCTGATGGAAGACAATCGCGGTGACGAACGCGAACAAGAGTGACGCGATGATCGAGTGCCAGATGCCGCGGTGATACGAAAAGCGGTGGAATGCTGCCTCGGCCCCATAGCGGACGCCTAAGAAGACAACCCCGACCAGCACCCAGAGTTCGGCGATCGAAAAGCGCTCGGCGTTCATGAACATCACGCAGAATGCGAAGAAGAACGCGAGACCTGAAAAGATCGCCCGGCTTGCGCGCGAGTCCTTCAAGTCGATATCGGGGATCACGCTGCCGAGCACGCCTGCAAGTGTCACGGCCATCAAGCTGTCGGGCGAGAGGATGTCTGCGGCCAGCGTCATCGTCGCCATGACGCCGCTGACCACCGTCCCGACGCCGATATGCGTTGCAAAGTTCGCCATGCTCGCCCCGTCCCGTTGTGTCGACCGACGTCGGCGCGGACACCGACCGTCAGACACAATCTGATTCTGGGGGCAAACTCAGGCGGTTTGGTTTCGCCGTGTGGACGGAGATTGGTCCGCGCGCGTCTTAAGCGACGCGGCTGCGGACTTCGTCGGGCGCACCGAAATGGCCGAAGTAACGCGGGTCGATCTCACCGACGGGCAGAATAATGAACACGTCGACCGTGCCAAACTGCGGATCAATGACAGCACCGTCGCCGACGAACGCGCCGAGCCGGAGGTAGCCTTTGATCAGCGGCGGCAGCGCCTTCAGCGCCGCCCGCGGATCGATCGTGTCAGGCGGTCGCCGGTCCATTGGCACATGCAGTTTGTCGAGCGCGCGCACCCGCCACTGCTCAGGTGCCAACCGGTGATGATAGAGAAACGACAGTGCATCTGCGTGCGCATCTGGGTCTGTGCCCTCAAAGCTCGCGCAGCCCATCATCGCGCCAATGTTGTGCTCGCGGCAGTAGGTCCACAGACCGTGCCACAGCAATTCGACCGTGCGCTTGTTCCGGTAGGGCTTCAACACGCAGGAGCGGCCGAGCTCCATGAAACGCGTCTTGCCGGCGTGGCGCTCAAGCAGTGGCGCGATATCGTATTCGCTTTGCGAATAGAACGCTTCGCCCTGGCCGAGCATCTCCTCGCGCAACACGCGATAGGTGCCAACGACGGCCGGCGCGCGTCGCGAAATCCACTTTGACGATCCTTCACCGGTCCGCCGTTCGGTATCGATGACCAGCAGGTGGTCGCAAACGGGATCAAACCGGTCCTCGTCGCGACGGCGCATCTGCGCGCGCATCGAGGGCTTCGCGGACATCTCTTCGTAGAAGACCTGATACCGGAGGCGCTGTGCCCTGCGCAGATCCTGCTTCGTGTTCGCCAGGCGGACCTCAAGCGGGCCGATCTTTCCGTAGACCAGCGACGGCTTTCCGCGTTGGCGGAGTTTTCTCAGCCGGTGACGGGACTTCAGTGCACGTTCGGCGAGCCAGCGCGACGCACCGGAGCCACGGCGCACTTCACGCCGGATCGCGCGCGGGCGCAGGCGTGCAAGCAATCTCGGTGGCTCAAACGTCATAAATTGCAATCTCCCAGCCGGCGCCTCGTACCGTCAGCACGCATCCCGGCCGGTCCCCCGCAGTTTTGCTGCCACAAGTTGCATTGCACGCACTATAGGCATCGGCCGGAATAAGCGCGAGAGGAGATGGATAAGCCCAGTAGATCGGGCTTATCCCGGTCGCATGTGTCCGAACAGTCGCATCACGCGGCTTGCGGCGGATGAGGTCTCAGAGCGGCTTCATCCTCGAAGTGGTGCGTTCGCTCTCCGCGGTCCATCGGGCCAAGGGCGGAGACGGATTTCGCGATCGGCATGCTTTGCCTCGCGCAGACAGTCCGTTGATGCGCGACCGCTTGCGGGTGCCGCGCTGGCGCGAAAGATGCCCGCGATCAGGGGGTGGTGCCGCTTGCGTGACTCGAACACGCGACCCCGTCATTACGAATGACGTGCTCTACCAACTGAGCTAAAGCGGCCTGCTAACGAGTGCGGGACTTATCCAACTTGGCTTCCGATCGCAAGCAGAAGCGGCGCTGGCAAATCTGTCCTGTGACGTTTGGCTGAAACCGACTGCGGCGAAGCGTTACTTTTCTGCCGATCGGGCCCGTGCGTTCGAAGCAGCCGTGGCAGCACGCGCGGCAATCGCTGCTGCGGACTGAGCGTCGCCTCCCGCATCCTTTGGCTTGGACGTCGTCTCCACGTCAACGACCGGGGCCTTAGCGCCATTGCCACGCGAACTGCCGTTCGACGCGGCCGCAGTCGCAGTCACAGCGGGCCTCGCATCCGCGGAAGCCTCTGGCTTAGGATCGCCCTTGTTGGGCGGCGCTTCGTCGGCCCTTACGGTGACCGATGTCGGCGCAGTGGCAGCGGCAACAGCTGCCGGCACGGGCTTAGTGACCGGCTCGACGTCTATCACTTCCGCCTCGACCGGCTTCGGCGCCGGCTCTGACTTAACTTCAGCCGGAGCCGGCTCCGGTTCAGGCCGCGCGGGCGGGTCCACCGCTGGGGAAGCGGCTGCCGGAACAGTGACTGCAGCCGCGGCTGCCGTCGCAACACCAGCCGCAGTGACGTCTTTCGCGCTTTCGGCGACATCTGCGACGGCCGCGTCACCTTCGTCTGTCGAAGGCACCTCGCTGGCGCCAAGGCGAACAAGCTCTTCGACACGCGCTGTCGTCAACGCGAGGTCCTTGCCGCCATCTGTCTCGGCTGGGACGCGCCATTGGAACGCGTCGAGCGCGCCCGTGACCGGCGAGATCGGGCCCCAATCGTCCGCGACGACACCGTCGGCGGTCCAGACCGGGCTCGGCTCGGCGTGAACTGCGCGGGCGAGCCACTCGCGGACCTTGCCCGTGTTGCCGTCTTCGCCTTCGATCTTTGCCATCAGGGTCGCGATGCGCTGCGTCAGCCGTCCACTTTCGAGGAACGGCTCAAGCGCCTGGCGCGCTGCTGCGAAGTCCTTCGCATCGAGCGCCGCGTTCGCCACGGCGACGGGGCTTTCGATCGAATGCGGGCTGAGCGCTGCAAGCTGCTGCGTGCGCGCGAGGCGGTCACGCGGGCTGTCGCCAATCCGCGCATACGCATATGCGATTGCGATGTCCGGGTGCGGTCCCTTGCGCCAGCCCATCTGCAGGACTTTCGTGGCCTTCTTGACGTTGCCGCGCGCGGCCAGAAGCCGGCCTGCGATTGCCGTGGCCGGCACCAGGTCCGGCGCGAGGCCGTGCGCCTCTTCCGCAAGCTTCATCGCGCGTTCGGGATCGCCCTCCTCGGCGACCTGCGCCTGCGCGGTCAGTAGGACCGCCCGACGGCGATCGGCAGAGGCCTTCTCGATGTGACCATGCTTTCGGGCAACGGCCAGCGTTTCAAGAGCACCGTCCCAATCGCGCTGCCGGCACTGGATGTCGAACAGCGCCGTGACCGGCCAGGGGATCTTCGGGTTGATTGCGATCGCGCGTTCGGCGAACTGGCGCGCGGCTTCAGTTTCGCCCTCTTTTTCGGCCTCGAGATAGAGACCGCGTAAGCCGAGCGATTCCGTGTCCGGCGATGAGAGCATGGCCTCATAAATCCGACGCGCAGTCGCGTCGTCACCGCTCATCTGAGCGGCCTGCGCGCGCAGAATGTGCGTCAGCGGCTCATTCGGCAGCGACTTCCGTGCCTGTACGGCATAGCGCGTTGCAAGCGACTTATCGCCGGCACCGATCGCGATGAGGCCGCTCGACAGGGCATCGAGCCCGCGCTTTTCGCGACGACGATTGAAGAAGTTGCCGACGCCGGCTGGCAGCGTCCAGACCCCGCGCAGAAGCGACCAGGCAACGATCGCGAGGCCGATCAGGATCGCGAGCCCGACGATAGCGTGGAACACCGTCGTCTGGATTTCACGGCCTTCCCAATTGATGACCAGCGTGCCGGGCCGGTCGGCAAGCCAGGCGAGACCGGTCGCCAACAGGGCGACGAACGCAAGAAAAATGACTACGCGGATCATCTTCGAACCTGACTGCTGATCTAGCTTTTGTTGCCGGCTTCGGCGTCACCGCCGGAGAGCGATGACTTGAGTTGGGCTTCGACGGCTGCGATCGCTTTATCGACCGCGGCACGCGCTTTCAGTCGCTTCACGAAACCGCCTGCAGCAGCCTTTGCCTTCTCGGGCAGTTTGTCAGCCGTCTCTGCGGCCGCTGCGAGGTTGCCGGCTTTGAGCTGCTTGTCGAGTTGGGCGACGACGGCTTCGGCCGAGTTGGGATCGACATCCGCGGACTCGCCCGTACGGCGAACTTTCACAATCGACCGCGCGCCCTGCAGCATCTTGTCGAGGAAGCCTGCGTTCGGGTCGTCGGTCTCGGCCGATATCAGATCGTGACTGAGGCCGTTGAAGTCTGACGCGAGTTTGTTGGCTGTCGGGACACCTTCGGCTTTGAAGGTCTCAAGCGCGCTCAGGTCGACGCTATCGCCTGCGACGGACCGGACATCGTCAAGTTCGGCTGCGAACGAGCCGCCGCGATCAAGCGCACGCTTGAGGTTTGCGAGCTGAAGCGCGAGCACAATCCGCTCAGCGTTCTGCTTGCGATCGCCTTCGTTGGCGACGATGCCGGAGACGTCTTTCTCAAGCGCACCGACTTTCTCCTCGATCGGCGCTACAGCGGCCTTAACGTCGCCAGGCCGCGCCACCTTCGCGAGTTCCTGGGAGAGATCGCCGCGAAGCCCTTTGACGTCGGCGGTCAACTGAGCGGTCGTCTCTTTCAACGCGCGCAGCGTCTCATCAAGCCGGCCGGTCTGGACGTCGGCGGCATCGGCCCGTTGCGCGAGCTTTGCGAGATCAGTGCGCGTGGAAGCAAGATCGCTGGCTGCTTTCTCCGCGCCCGATTGCGCATCGGTCGAAGACTTCGAAAGCGCTGCGATCTTCTCGTCGAGCGCCGACTGCATGTTGGACATCTGGGAGGCGAGCGCCGTCAGCTGCCCGACGTTCGCGCCGGTGCCCCCTTCGCCGCTTTCGGCGGCCTTCGAAACGCTCGCGATCGTCTGCTCGAGTTTGTCGAGGCGCTGCTGAACCGGCGCCAAAAGCTCAGCCGGATCCCCGCCGCTGCCGCCGGCAGTCCCCTGAGCGGAACCGGAAGACGCCTGCTGCGCCTTC
>JBCBXS010000198.1:0-5267 GCA_039816475.1 Pseudomonadota bacterium
AATTTCGTTGTCGGCTCGAAGATCCCGTCCTTCGACGGGCATGTTGAGACGACCTTTGGCATGATCCACCCGATCGCGCCGTTCTACAGCCTGCTCATCCGCGTCAATCCTGACGATCCGGCCTCCAACGACTTCCAGTGCGATATCTGCGAAGGCGCTGTTCCGGCGGGCGAAGACGGTGGCAAGAGCTATACGTTCAAGATCCGCAAGGACGTCAAATTCCACGACGGAACGCCGCTGACAGCGCATGACGTTGTCGCGACCTACAAGAAGATCATCACGCCGCCGGAAGGCGTCGCGTCTTCGCGTAAGGCGTTCTATTCGATGGTCGACAGCTTTGAGGCGACCGACGACCACACGGTCGTGTTCAAGCTGAAGTACCCGTCGGGTGCCTTCATCCCGGCCATGGCGTCGCCGTTCAACTTCATCTACGCGAAGAAGGACCTCGAGGCGAACGGCATGCAGTGGCACCGCCAGAACATCAACGGTTCTGGTCCGTTCCGCTTCGTCGAGTATCAGCCGGGCACGCACGTGATCGGCAAGAAGTACGAAGACTACCACCTGGAAGGTCGTCCCTACCTCGACGGCTTCAAGGCGATCTCGGCACCGAAGATGTCGGTCCGCGTCCAGGCGATCCGCGGTGACCGTGCCGCGATCGAATTCCGTGGCTTCCCGCCGAAGTCGCGCGATGAGCTCAAGAAGGCGCTTGGCGATAAGCTGGTCGTCCAGGAGAGCGACTGGAACTGCGTGCTGCTGGCAACGCCGAACCACAAGAAGAAGCCGTTCGACGACGTTCGTGTCCGTAAGGCGCTGACGCTCGCGCTCGACCGCTGGGGTGGCTCGAAGTACCTCTCGCGGATCGCGATCGTGAAGACGGTTGGCGGCATCGCCTATCCGAAGCACCCGCTGGCTGCGACCGAAGAAGAAATGGTCCAGCTCGCAGGCTACGGAAAGGACATCGAGAAGAACCGCGCTGAAGCACGTCGTCTTCTGAAAGAAGCCGGTCAGGAAAACCTGACGTTCACGCTGAACAACCGCGGCGTCGACCAGCCTTACAAGGTCGTCGGCACGTGGCTGATCGACCAGTGGAAGCGGATCGGTCTGACCGTGAAGCAGCAGGTGAACCCGTCGCCGGTCTTCTATGACATTCTGCGTAAGAAGCAGGACTTCGATGTCTCGGTCGACTTCAACTGCCAGTCGGTGATCAACCCGATCGCGGACGTCTCGAAGTTCCTTCCGGGCGCGGGCAACAACTACGCCCAGTTCGAAGACAAGAAGACGCTTGAGATCTACGAGAAGCTCGCACGTGCGGCGACGCCGGAAGAGCAGCGCAAGCATATGCGTGATCTTGAAAAGCGCGTCCTCGACGAGAACGCCTCTCAGATGATCACGCTGTGGTGGTACAAGATCAACCCGCACCGCGATTACGTGAAGGGCTGGAAGATCGCACCGTCGCACTACCTCGGACAGCAGCTCGACCAGATCTGGCTGGACCGCGGCTAAACTTCCGATCGCGGCTGCGGGGGGCAACTCCGCGGCCAAACCAAACCAGGCCTGGGCAGGCTGCGACATCGCACTTGCCCGGGCTGACTTACAGCCTCTCTCGACCACCCGGCGGCCCAGGTTCGGCCACCGACCCTAGCTGCCTCCGACACCGCCGCTTGGCACGTTCGACGGCGGCACTTGCACCACCTCAGCGATGATGGCCCGGGCCCATGTGGCAATACGTTATTAAACGCCTGCTCCTGATGATCCCGACGGTGATCGGCGCGGCGCTGCTCATCTTCTTCCTTCTTCGCCTGCTGCCGGGTGACGTTTGCGAGCTGAAGCTCGGCGGTGAAGGCGCCTACTACGACCCCGAACAGATCAAGATCTGCCGCGCCGAGCTTGGGCTCGACCAGCCGCTGGCCTATCAGTTCTGGGAGTTCGTCAGTGGCCTCGCGACACTCGACTTCGGCAAGTCAATGTGGACCGGCCGCGATATCAGTGGCGAGATTTCCCAACGCTTCCAGCTTTCGCTGCAGGTCGCCATCATGGCGACGGTTGTCTCGATCCTGATCGCGATCCCGCTCGGCACGCTTTCAGCCGTCTACCAGAACACCTGGATCGACTACGTCGTCCGCACCTTCTCGATCGCAGGTATCGCGATCCCGTCCTTCTGGCTCGGGCTGATCATTATTCTCGGGCTTCTTATCACCACGCAATCGTGGTTCGGGACGCCGTGGATGCCACCCATCGATTATCGACCGTTATGGGTCGATCCGATGCACAACCTGTCGATGCTCATATGGCCGGCGGTCGCGACGGGGTACCGATACTCAGCCGTTGCGACCCGCATGATGCGATCGTCGCTGCTTGAGGTCTTGCGCGAGGACTACGTGCGTACGGCGCGCGCGAAGGGCCTGATCGAAAAGATCGTCATCAACCGCCATGCGCTGAAGAACGCGATGCTGCCGGTGGTCACCGTCATCGGCATCGAGTTCGCGTTCCTGATGGGCGGGCTCGTCGTCACCGAGCAGGTCTTCAATCTGAACGGTCTTGGACGACTGCTGGTCGATAGCGTTACGCTGAACGATTATTCCATGACCCAGGCGATCGTGATGCTGATCGTCCTCGTGTTCGTCTTCACCAACTTCATCATCGACATCATGTATGCGTGGCTCGACCCGCGCATCCGCTACAGCTGAGGCAGGCGCAATGGCTGACGCAACCGCGACCCAACTCGAAGCGCTTCGCAACCGTCCGGGCCTCCTTCGCTCGATCGGCACGCTGATCCGCAAGCAGCCGCTGGGCTTCATCGGCGCGCTGATCGTGATCGCGATGGTGGTGGCTGCCGCCCTCGCACCGATCATCTCGCCCTACGATCCCGAGCTCAACTCATACGAATCGATGTTGAGCGAGCCGAGCGCCGCCCACTTCCTCGGCACGGACGAGTTTGGCCGCGATATCCTGAGCCGGATCCTCTATGGCGCGCAGACGGCGCTGTTTGTCGGCCTTGTCTCAAGCTTCATCGGCGCGACGCTCGGGCTGGTGATCGGTGTTGCCAGCGCCTACTTCGGCGGCCGGATCGATCTCGTACTCCAGCGCATCCTCGATGTGTTCATGGCGTTTCCGTTGATCATCATCGCGCTCACGGTCGTCGTCGCATCGCGGAGTATGTTCCCGAACGCGGGGCCGGAGTTACAGGTCCTCTTCGTGGTCTTCGCGATTACGATCCCGTTCATCCCGAAGTGCGCCCGCGTGGTCCGCTCAAGCGCGCTTGCGATCCGCGAAATCCCCTACATCGATGCCGCGCGCGCGAACGGATATTCGAACTCACGCATCATCATGCGCCATATGGTGCCAAACGTGATGGCGCCGTTCCTGATCATGATCACGGCCTTTGTCGGCCAGGCGATCCTGCTTGAGGCATCGCTGTCCTTCCTCGGTCTCGGCGTGCAGGAGCCGACGCCGGCATGGGGACTGATGCTGCGGTCCGCGCAGGACCACGCTGAAAGCGCACCGTGGACGGTGATCTGGCCCGGTGTTGCGATTACCCTCGCGGTGTTCGGGTTCAATATCTTTGGCGACGCCGTCCGCGACGCACTCGACCCGCGCCTGCGTTCCTCGCAGTAAGTCGACTTACCGGGGCGCGCGTCCGCGCACCTATTCTGCAAATCTACCGGCATTTTAAGCACGGCCTCCGAGAGGACGCCGTGCTTTTCATTTGTGGCCATCGGTCTTCATCGATGCTGACCGATGCTTGACAGGACCATAGATTCGATAAAACTAGAAATATAGAAATGAACTGATCAGAGGCGCTCCATGGCCGAAACAAAAACGCTCGATGGGCTGCTCTCAACGCTGCAGCAATTGCCGCAACAGGCGCTGGTCTTTGCCGTCGGTGAGCGCCGTGTCTCGCCGGGCTTCCATGTGACCGAGCTGAAGTCTTCGGCGATCCGAAGCGTCGATTGCGGGCAGGCCACGGATGCCTGGCAGGAAGCGGTTCTGCAGATCCTGGAAGGGTCCGATTCGTGCGTAGGCAAGCCGATGACCGTTGAGGCTTTCACACGCATCATCAACGCAGGCCGTGCGCTCCTCGCAGACCCGGTCGATGGGCGGCTCGTCATCGAGATCGGGGGACGGGACAGACCGCTGCAGCGTCATGTCATCAGCAACGTCGCGACGATGGATGCGCACGAAACTGTCGTGACTCTGACGGCCGAGACGGCGTCCTGCAAGGCAGCTACCCGTGCGTTGTCGATGTTCGTCGATGCGAACGACGGCGCCAAACGCGGCCGCACGCAGACCTCTGTTGGGTGTTGTGGTGCCAGGACGCCTCCCGCGCCCGCCAAAGATCAGCAGGCTCAGCGGGCGAGCTGCTGCGCGTAACCTCGATACCGCGGGCCTTCAGCGTGGCTGCGCGCTGCGCCCTCCGCGCGGCGCGTCAGGTCTGCGTGCCGCCGTTCACCTGAATGAGCTGGCCGTTGATGAAACCGCCATCGTCGGAGGCGAGCAGGCTTGCCGCAGCCGCCACTTCGTCAGGCACTCCGAGCCGCCCCATCGGGATCTTCGTCACCTGCGCGTTGATATGCGCAGTCATCTCGGGGTCGTCGTGATCAGAACGGATCGGCCCCGGCGAGATGACATTCGCCGTAATGCCTTTGGCCCCGAACTCTTTCGCAAGCGCCTTCGTGAGACCCCAGACGGCATGCTTCGAGGCTGAGACGTGGGCGCGGCCGTTGTAGCCCTGGATCGCGTTCATCCCGGCGAAGTTGATGATCCGCCCCCAGCCGGCCTCGACCATGCCGGGCAACGTTGCCCGCGCGAGGAGGAAGCTCGCCTCGAAGTTGACGGCCAGCACTTCGCGCCATTCGGCAAGGTCCATCTCAAGCGTCGGACTGGCCGGCCGGATCGCAGCGTTTGTCACGAGCACGTCGACCCGCCCGAACCGATCGAGTGTGCTCTTCGCCAGCGCGTCGGCTTCGCCGTCTTTGCCGATATCGGCCATGAAGACGTGCGCAACCCCACCTGCCGCGCGAATTTCGTCCGCGACCGCGTCGCACTGCTCGCGTTTTCGCCGGCCATTGATGGCGATATTGAAACCGTCCTTCGCGAGGCGCAGGGCAATCGCGCGGCCGATGTTCTGGCCGGCGCCCGTGATCAGTGCCGTGCGCGGCCCCGAAGCGTCGCCACTCATTCGGCGGCCTCGGTCCGTGTGTCCGTGGCGCGCGGTGCCGTCGGCGACCTCAGGCGATCCCAATCTGCCGCGCCGACCTTCTCGAACA
>JBCBXS010000199.1:0-5232 GCA_039816475.1 Pseudomonadota bacterium
TGCGCCGCCGGCGATGATCTTCATGGGCGACACCGGATCGCTCGCACTTGGCGGTACCCTCGGCGCGATCGCGGTGGCGACCAAGCATGAAATCGTCCTTGCGATCGTCGGCGGGTTGTTCGTGCTGGAGACTTTGTCGGTGATCATCCAGGTCATCAGTTTCAAGCTGACGGGCAAACGCGTGTTCCGAATGGCACCGCTGCACCATCACTTCGAGCAGAAGGGTTGGGCGGAGGCGACCGTTGTCGTCCGGTTCTGGATCATCTCGGTTGTGCTTGCGCTGGTGGGCCTTGCAACGCTGAAGCTGCGCTAGCTGGGCGCGGCGCAGCCGCTGCGATGCAGCACGGGCACGTTCGATCTGCGCGACGGTGCCGAGCCCTGAACCGGCTGTAAACGACCGGTCATCACCCTTATCCTCGGCCGATGATTCCCGTGACGACAGCATCCGGGCGGCGCATGGCCGTTTTCGGCCTCGGCCGGTCCGGTCTCGCGACGTGTGCAGCGTTGTCCGCCGGTGGTGCCGAAGTGCTTGCATGGGACGACGGCGCCGCGGCGCGGGAGACCGCCGTCGCCTCAGGCCAGTCCGTCACCGACCTGCGCGACGCCGACTGGGCATCGATCGACGCGCTGGTGCTCGCGCCCGGTGTGCCGCTGACGCATCCCGAACCGCATTGGACGGTGACGGCTGCGCTAGCCGCCGACGTCGAAGTGATCGGCGACACCGAACTCTTCTTCCGCGAGCGGGCGGCCCGTGCGCCAGACGCCCCCGTTATTGCGATCACAGGGACTAACGGCAAATCGACCACGACGGCGCTGACCGGCCATCTGATCAACGCGGCCGGAGGCCAGGCTCAAGTCGGTGGCAACATCGGCACCGCCGTCTTGTCGCTTGCCGATTTCGATGCCGCAGGGCCAGCTCGCCCCTCAGCCGTCTACGTGCTCGAGCTGTCGTCTTACCAGATCGACCTGACGCCAACGCTGAACCCGACCGTCGGCGTCCTCCTCAACATCTCGCCGGACCACATCGAGCGGCATGGCACGTTCGATCGCTATGCAGCCATCAAGCAACGCTTGCCGAACGAGGCGGATCGCGCGGTTGTCGGGATCGATGATCGGGCTTCGCGCGCGATCGCAGCTTCACTCGGTGCGGAGCAGCGTCCGGTGACGGTTTCCGTCAATGATCCGTCAGCGACCCTCCTGCTCGAAGATCGCACATTCTCGGTTGGCGCCGGGGTCGACGTCTACGACGGTCCGCAAAAGCTCACGTATTCACTCGAAGATAACCTGACGCTTCCCGGCGCACACAACGGTCAAAACGCGATGGCAGCCGTTGCTGCTGCTTTAAGCGTCGGGGTCGGCGCGGGCGATGCAGCGATACTGCAGACCGGCCTCGACACGTTTCCGGGGCTCGCCCATCGCATGGAGCTTATCGGGAAGCTTGGCGACGTTTTGGTCTTCAACGACAGCAAGGCGACGAACGCCGATAGCGCCGACAAGGCGCTCGGCAGTTTCGAGGGCGGCATTCACTGGATCGCGGGCGGCCTTGCGAAAGACGGCGGAATCACAGCCCTCGCGCAGCACTTTCATCGCATCGAACGCGTCTACTTGATCGGCGAGGCCGCAGATCGGTTTGCAGCCGAGATCGACGATGCCTTCCCCGTCACGCTCAGCGGCACACTTGACCAGGCTGTGGCCGATGCGGCGTCCGGGGCCGCGCAATCTGGCGCCACGCAGCCGGTCATCCTGCTCTCACCCGCTTGCGCATCGTTCGATCAGTTTCCGAACTTCGAGCGGCGCGGTGATGCGTTTGTCAGCGCCATCGCGACGTTGCCGGGACTGACACCGCTCGGGCGGCTTCTGGATAAGGACGACGGCGGCCATGGCTGACGCTGACGTCCAGACGCTCCCCACCGCAGAGCCGGCTCAAGTGCGCGCAAACACGCCGCTGACTGTCTGGTGGGATACGATCGATCGGCCGTTGCTCGCCGCCATCCTGCTGCTGACCGGCATCGGTGCTGTTGTCTCGCTCGCGGCGTCACCGTCGGTTGCGATCAACAAGGGCCTCGACGCCTTTCACTTCGTCGAACGGCATCTGGTGTTTGCGATCGCGGCAATGGCGATCCTGCTGCTCGTTTCAGGATTGTCAGCGCGACAGGTCAGACGGCTCGCCGCGCTCGTTTTTGCGATCGCAACCGCCGGGCTGGTGGCTGTCCTGATCGAAGGCGAGGACCTCAACGGCGCGCAGCGCTGGCTGCGGTTTGCGACGTTCACCGTGCAGCCGTCTGAATTCCTGAAGCCCGCATTCGTTGTCCTTTGCGCCTGGGCGTTCTCGCAGGTCGACCAGCGGCGCGATATGCCGGCGTTCCCGGTCGCAGCGTCGCTTCTGGTGATCTCCGTTACGCTACTGGCGTTGCAGCCGGACGTTGGCCAGGCGCTGTTGCTTGGCGTTGCCTGGGGCGGGCTGATGCTGCTCTCCGGGCTGAGCGGGCTCTGGCTCGTTGGGCTTATCGCAATCGGCAGCGCGGGCCTTGCAGCGGCGTACCTGAACCTCGATTACGTCCGCGCGCGGGTCGACGCATTCGTTGCCGACGGCGCTGCGAGCACCGACCAGACCGCGCGGGCAATCCGCTCGTTCACGGAAGGCGGTTTCCTCGGAAAAGGCCCGGGCGCGGGCCAGATCAAATCGGACCTTCCCGACGCCCATACCGACTTCATCTTTGCAGTTATTGCCGAAGAATACGGTGTCGTTGCGTGTCTCTTCCTTGTCGCATTGTTTGGTTTCATCACAATCCGGCTTGTGCGCGCGGCGTTGCAAACGGACGTGACGCCGGACCGCCTTGCACTTGTCGGACTGGCGCTTGTGTTTGCAGGTCAGGCGCTGATCAACATGGGGGTGAACGTGGGGCTGCTGCCGCCAAAGGGCATGACACTGCCGCTGATCTCGTCGGGCGGATCGTCGATGTTGGCGATCGGACTGACGCTTGGAATGGCGCTTGCCCTGCAACGCGCCGCGCAGGCAGCGTCCGCCGAGACCTCACACACCGATGAGTGAGGCACGCCACATCCTGCTCGCGGCAGGCGGAACCGGGGGCCACCTGTTTCCGGCTTTCGCGCTTGCCGAAGCGCTCCTCCGCCGCGGCCACACGGTCGATCTCGCAAGTGACGAACGCATTGCCGACTACGGACGCGATTTCCCCGCCCGTCAGATCCACACGATCACGATCGGACGATCACCGGGCGGTCGCCTTTTGCGTTGGCTGTGACGGGCGCGAAGCTCTCGAAGGGCATCGCCGAAGCGGCAAGCCTCATCGGCCGGACCAAACCGGCAGCCGTCGTCGGCTTCGGTGGCTATCCGAGTTTCCCACCTGTGATGGCCGCCCGCTTGCGAGGCGTCCCAAGCGCGCTGCACGAACAGAACGCCGTCCTCGGCCGCGCGAACCGGATGCTTGCGAAACGCGTGACCGCGCTTGCGACGTCGTTCGAAGAGGTCAAGTTCGCCGATGCCATCCCGGCCGAGCGCGTGACCTTCACCGGTAATCCGGTCCGCGCCGTCGTCATTGCCGCCTCCCGTCATCCGTTCGATGCGCCGGTCGCCGATGGCCCGTTCCACCTTCTTGTTTTCGGTGGGAGCCAGGGCGCGCGCGTATTTTCGGAGCGGATGCCCGAGGCGGTTGCGCTGCTGTCCCCTGAGATGCGGGCGCGGCTGCGAATCACTCAGCAGTGCCGCGCTGAGGACCTGGATGCGGTCCAAACCCGCTATCACGCGCTCGGTGTGGCTGCGCAGTGTGCGACGTTCTTTCCCGATCTGCCGCAGCGGATCGCCGGCAGTCATCTGGTCATTGCGCGGTCCGGAGCCTCGACGATTGCCGAGCTCACCGTCATCGGACGCCCGTCATTCCTGGTTCCGCTGCCCCATGCGCTTGACAACGACCAGTTGCAAAATGCAACCAAGCTACACGCGGCCGGGGGATGTTGGTGGGCCGCACAGGAGGATTTCGGCGCCGAGCGAATTGCGCGCGATCTCCATCACCTGATCGCGGCGCCGGAGCAACTGATTCCCGTCGCGGACGCGTCCGCCCGACAGGGCCGCGCCGACGCCGATGAGCGTCTGGCAGACCTCGTCGAACGGATCATCGGGTAACGTGTGACGGGCCGTCTTCGGACATCGCTCGCCGCAGTGCCGAGGGACTGAAAGGACGTCGCCCATGCAGATGCCAGACGGTCTTGGCACGATCCACATCATCGGGATCGGCGGCATTGGCATGAGTGCAATTGCCGAGATCCTGCATATGCGCGGCTTTACCGTTCAGGGCAGCGATCAGAAGGAAAGCGCCAACGTCCGTCGCCTGCGCGAGAAAGGCATCCGCGTCTTCGTGGGGCACGATGGCGTGAACCTCGTCGGCGCGAAGTTCGTCGTCATCTCGACGGCGATCAAGGACCAGAACCCGGAATTGCAGGCGGCCCGCGAAAAGGACCTGCCGATCATCCGACGCGCCGAGATGCTGGCCGAGCTGATGCGGCTTTACAGCACGATCTCGGTCACCGGCACGCACGGCAAGACGACCACGACGTCACTGATCGCGCACATCTTCGAAAAAGCCGGCGCCGACCCGACGGTGATTACGGGCGGCATCATCAACGAGTGGGGCTCGAACGCGCGGCTCGGTGGCGGCGAATGGATGATCGTCGAGGCCGACGAATCCGACGGGACGTTCGAGAAGATCCCAACGCAGATCGGTGTCGTCACCAACATCGATCCGGAGCACCTCGATTACTTTGGCAGTGTCCGCGAAATGCATGCGGGCTACGAGCGCTTCTTCCGTAACGTGCCCTTCTACGGTCTGACGGTTGCCTGTAGCGATCATCCCGTGGTCGCCGACATGGTCGACAAGCTGGCGCTCCGCCGGGACGGACGGCGTCTCGTCACCTACGGTGCGGAGATGGGCGCCGACGTCATGATCACGGATATCGCGGTTCGCGGTCAGGCCACGTTCTTCTCAGCGAACGTTGCAAGCGGCATCATCGGTGGCAAGCGCACGCTGAACAGTTGGGTCGTCCCGCTGCCGGGCGAGCATATCGCGCTGAATGCGCTGGCCGCCTTCATCGTCGCGTCAGAAGCCGGAATTCCCGATCCCGTCATCCGCGATGCGATGGCGTCATTCTCTGGCGTGAAGCGACGGTTCCAGAAGACCGGCACCGTCGAAGGCGTGACGGTGTTCGATGACTACGGTC
>JBCBXS010000019.1:0-16717 GCA_039816475.1 Pseudomonadota bacterium
CTCATCACGCCCGAAGACCTGCAGGCCGTTGACCCCGACGATGCCCCGGAAGACCTGACGTTCGTAGTCGCGCGCGTCACAGGGGGCGCACTCACAATCAAGTCGGCGCCTGAAACGGCGGTGACGACCTTTACGCAGGCTGACATCAACGCCCGCCGCGTCCTGTTCGTCCACGATGGACGGACGACGCCGACTGCGAGTTTCCTCGTGCATGTCCGCGATGACGATGGCGCAACGTCCGGCGTCCCGCAGACCGTGACGGTGCATGTTTCATCGCCGCCCAAGGGTGCGCGCGGACCGGGGGCGTGAGGTGAAGGCCGCGCTGATCAGGAAGACAAACTCGTGATCAGGATCGGCTGCGGCGCAGGCTTTTCATCGGACCGCCTCGAGCCTGCCGTCGATCTCGCCCGCGACGGCAATCTTGACGTTCTGATCTTCGAGACGATCGGCGAGCGAACGCTGGCGTTCGGCCATCGCGATCGCGCGGCCGATCCCTCGCGCGGCTACAACCCGCAACTCGCCGCGCGGATGCGGGCGGTCCTTCCGCATACAATGGCCAACGGGACGCAAATCGTCACGAACATGGGCGTTGCTAACGTCCGGGCGGCTGCGGCGCTTGTGGTCGAGATCGCGCGCGAGCTGGGGCTCGAAGGTTTGAAGGTCGCAGCCGTCCTCGGCGATGAGGTGACCGACGCGATCGGCGGCGACACAATCCTGTTCGACCACGGCAACCGCAAGATCAGCGAGGTTGGTCGAGAGATCATCTGCGCGAACGCCTATCTCGGCGCGGACGCGATCGTACCGGCGCTCGCGACCGGGGCCGACGTCGTTGTCACCGGCCGGGTTGCCGATCCGTCGCTGGTGCTCGCCCCGCTGATGGTCCGTCAGGGGTTTGCACCGGACGACTGGGCCAGGCTCGGGCAGGCTACCGTTGCCGGTCATCTGCTCGAATGCGGAATGCAGATCACGGGCGGGTATTTCGCCGATCCGGGCGTCAAGGATGTGCCGCGGCTTGCTGATTGCGGATACCCGATTGCAGAAGTTGCCGATGATGGGACAGCCGTCTTTACGAAGCTGCCGGAGGCTGGCGGGCTCGTCTCACCCGGGACGGTGAAAGAACAACTTCTCTACGAGGTGCACGATCCGGCGCGGTACCTGACGCCGGACGTGACGGCCGACTTCACGCGGGTGCGCATCGAGGAGGTCGGGCCGGATCGGGTGCGCGTCAGCGGCGGCTCGGGAACTGCGCGGCCGGACGATCTGAAAGTGACGATCGGCTTCGCTGGCGGTCTGCTCGCCGAGGCAGAGATCAGCTACGCCGGCATCAACGCGGTCGCGCGCGCTCATCTCGCAGCAGAGATCCTTCGTGAGCGGTTGGGCCGACTGCTCGAAGGCGTTGAACTGCGGATCGATCTGATCGGCGTTAACGCGCTGCATGCTTCGGCTCACCCTAACTCAACGGGTGCGGATACCAACGCAAACGCTGTGGCTGATGTCCGCGTTCGGGTCGCCGCACGGACCGATCACCGTGACCAGGCCGAACTCCTGCTGTGGGAGACTGAAGCGTTGCTCTGTTGCGGCCCTGCGGGCGGTGGCGGTTACCGCGGCCGGATAAGCCCGAGCGTCATCACACATTCAGCGCTCATCCCCCGCGCGGCGGTGACACCAACGGTGGAAATGAGCGTCGCATGAGCCAGACCGTCAAACTTCGCGATTTGGCGCACGCGCGCGCCGGCGACAAAGGCAACACCTCGAACGTCTCAGTTTGGCCTTACGAAGCAGGCGATTACGCTTGGCTCAAAACAGAACTAACGCCGGACCGGATTAAGGCCGCGTTCCCGAACCTCATTCGGGGCCGGGTCGAGCGGTTCGAACTCGATGAGCTGAAGGGCTTTAATTTCGTCCTCCATGACGCGCTCGAAGGCGGCGTGAACACCTCGCTCAATCTCGATGGGCACGGGAAATCGTGGAGCTTTCTAATTCTCGATCTCGACATTGAGGTTCCGCCAAATTCGCGATAGCGAGACGGGACCTGACAGCACCGGAGCCGGGGCTCAGACATGACAGTTCGCGCATTTCTCGGTCTGCTGGCCGTCTCGCTGCTCGCTACGACAGCCAAAGCCAGCACGTATGAATCGCACGAGTGCTTTTCGAAGGATCTCGGTCGCAGGATCCAGGCCTGCGGGCAGTTGCTTGCGCAGCCTGATCTGGCGCCGAACACGCGATCGACGGCGTATGCGATGCGCGCCCTCGCGCTGTCGGTCCTTGGCCGTTACCCGGAAGCGATCGCCGATTACGACGAGGCAATCGCACTCAATCCTTATTACGCGATCGCGCTGAACAATCGCGCGTGGGCGCATTTCCGTTCGGGCAATGTCTCTGCCGCGTGGCCGGATGTGCGCCGTTCGCTGCGGATCGATCCGTTCAGCCCGCATGCCCACGATACACGCGGTCACCTCCATCACGCCGAAGGTCGGCCGGAAGCTGCTTACAACGACTACCGACGCGCCATGCAGTTCGGCGGCACCGAGATGGTGAAGCTGTACCAGTGCGGCCTGCAGTCGTTCGGGCATTACACCGGCCCACGTAACGGACTTGTCTCGGATGAGCTGCTTCTCGGCCTGAAAGCGTGTTCAGCCGACAAGAAGTGCGATCCACTGCCTCCCGACGAGGAATGCACCGCCGCCACGTCCTGACCTATACTGCCGCGCCTGAAGCGGAGCGATGATGAGGCGGGGGCGAAATCATGCGGTTATTGATTGCGGGTTGGCAGGGTCAGGTCGCGCGCGCGCTCGTTGAGGCGGCGCCTCAGCGCGAAGGGATTACGGCCGTCGCCCTCGGCCGGCCAGCACTCGATCTCTGCGCGCCGTCGTCGATTGCAGGCGCGCTTTCCGATGGCCGTCCTGATGTTGCAATCAACACCGCCGCCTACACAGCCGTGGATGCGGCCGAAGACGATGAAGCCGCCGCACGCCGCCTGAATGCACACGGGGCAGGGCTGATTGCAGCTGAGGCGGCCCGGCGGGGCGCGGCGATCATCCACCTCTCGACCGACTATGTCTTTGATGGCGAGGCCTCAGGCGCTTATCTGCCCGATGCAGCGCCGAACCCGAAGAGCGTCTACGGCACGACAAAGCTGGAAGGCGAGGTGGCTGTTGCGGCCGCCAACCCGCGCCACGTGATCGTCAGGACAGCCTGGGTCCACAGCAGCACCGGGCACAACTTCGTCAAGACGATGCTGCGGCTGGCGCGCGATCGGGACGAAGTTCGCGTTGTCGCCGATCAAGTCGGCTCGCCGACGTATGCGCCGCATCTGGCGACGGCTCTGCTTGCGATCGCCGAGCAGGTTGCCCGGTTCCGTGACAGCGAGGGTGACGGCGCCACAGGTGATGACGTCCGCGAGGCCCCCTGGGGCGTCTATCACGCAGCCGGGTCCGGGCAGACGTCGTGGGCCGATCTCGCCCGCGCGGTTTTCGCGGAGTCAGAGAAGCGCGGTGGCCCAACCGCGAAGGTCGTCGACATCGCGACGTCCGACTATCCAACCGCCGCGCCACGCCCGAAAAACTCCGTGCTCAACTGCGGTTCGCTCGAGGAAACGTTCGGCCAGAAGCTGCCAGCGTGGGAGGACGGGATCGCCGCCTGCGTTGCACGATGTCTGAGCAGCGACGAAGCGTCCCCCGCCTTCTGATCAACAATTCAGCAGTGCGATTAAGCGTCCGCCAAGACTACGACTTTCGTCGCCAGCATTCCGCAGTCGCCTTGCTTGACTCAGTTTGAGCGTTTCTCCACGGTGAGGCTCGACGACGCAGCTACCGCCTACCAAAAGAGCGCTGGCACCGGAGTCTAGGGAAGAGACGCAAGGGGTGAAGGCACGGCCTTCGCCCCTTTGTTTTGCCCGGAGTTTAAGCACGCCAGCAGAGCGAACCTCCGCGCAGCACTTTCAAATCTCGCTGAACGATCTTGAAATCTGAAGCGGACTGCGACGCCCGTCAGGCAGCCGTCGCAGTCGCCAGTTCGATGTCCCGCATGCGCGCAGACGTCGGATCGTACATTGGCTTCAGCGAGGCGCGCGCACGATAGCGCTGACCCGCGACTTCGATCTCGAACGATGAGCCGAGGACGTCGGCTGCCGCTTCACCTGCGCTTGGGACATAACCGAGACCGACAGCGCGGCCGAGGAAGTGGCCATAGTTGCCGGACGTCAGATACGAGACGATTTCGCCATCCCGCACGATCGGTTCGTTGTGGAAGAGCAGCGGTTCCGGGTCTTCGAGCGCGAACTGGACGAGGCGACGGCTGAGCCCGTTCTCTTTCTTTCGAAGCACCGCTTCGCGGCCGATGAAGTCGCCTTTGTCCGGCTTTACGGCGAAGCCAAGCCCCGCCTCCAGCACGTGGTCTTCATCGGTGATGTCGTGGCCGAAGTGGCGGAACGCTTTCTCGAGCCGGCAACTGTCGAGCGTGTGCATCCCGCAGAGCTTCAGCTCGTGGGCGCCGCCAGCGGCCTGTAGTGTCTCGAAGACGTGCGCTGCTTGGTCTGTTGAAACGTAGAGCTCCCAGCCGAGTTCACCGACGTAGGAGACGCGATGCGCGCGGGCATGGGCAAGGCCGATCTCGATCTCGCGCGCCATCCCGAACGGATGAGCTTCGTTTGATAGATCAGCCGAACTGACCGCGTTCAGCAGACGACGCGCGTTTGGCCCCATGACGCAGAAGACAGCTTCAGCTGACGTCGCATCGAAGATGACGACGGTGTCGCCGCCCGCTGCCTGCTGACGCCGTAACCAGGCGAGATCCCGTTGCACGGTCGCCGCCGGCACGATCATAAGAAACGCGTTTTCGGCGAGGCGCGTCACGGTCAGATCACACTCGATCCCTCCGCGGGCATTCAGCATCTGCGTGTAGACCAGCCGGCCGGTGGCAACGTCCATCTGATTGGCGCAGACGCGCTGGACGAAGCCGAGCGCGCCGGGCCCTTCAACGCGGATTTTGCCAAACGACGTCAGGTCGAACAGGCCGACACTGTTGCGGACGGCGAGGTGCTCGGCTCGGTTGTTTTCGAACCAGTTCTGCCGTCCCCAGCTATAGCGGTATTCGCGCTCCTGGCCGCCGGTTGCAAACCAGTTCGGTCGCTCCCAGCCGGCGACTTCGCCGAACACGGCACCGGCGCTTTCAAGATGCGTGTGGATCGGCGAACGGCGCACGCCGCGCGCGGTTGCCATTTGCCGATAGGGGAAGTGGTCGGCGTAGAGCAGGCCGAGCGCCTCGGTTGCGCGCTCATAGAGATAGGTCTTGTTGACCTGGAACGGCTGGGTCCGGCGGATATCGACGTCCCAGAGATCGAATGGCGGCTGTCCGTCTTCCATCCACTGGGCAAGCGCCATACCGGCCCCGCCTGACGATTGGATGCCGATCGAGTTATAGCCGCACGCGACCCAGAAGTTCGCGATCTCCGGCGCTTCGCCGAGATAGTACCGGTCGTCCGGCGTGAAGCTTTCGGGGCCGTTGAAGAAGGTGTGAATGCCGGTCTCGGCAAGAATCGGGACGCGCGTCACTGCCTTATCGAGGATCGGCTCGAAGTGGTCGAAGTCTTCGGGCAACTGGTCGAAACAGAAATCGTCCGGGATGCCGTTCATGCCCCACGGCTTGGCATTCGGCTCAAACGCGCCGAGCAGCAGCTTGCCGGCGTCTTCCTTGTAGTACGCACACTCGTCTGGCACGCGCAGCACCGGAAGTGCCGGCAGGCCCTTGATGCCTTCGGTGACGATATAGAAATGCTCGCAAGCATGGAGCGGGACGCCAACGCCGGCCATCGCACCGACGTCGCGCGCCCACATGCCGGCGCAGTTGACGACGTGATCGCACGCAATCTCGGTGGTCTCGCCGTTGTGCAGTGCGGTCACGGATTTGACGCGACCGTTCTCGGTGCCGATCGCCGTGACTTTCGCGTGCTCGAAGATGCGGGCGCCGCGCTGCCGTGCGCCCTTCGCGAGCGCCTGCGTGATGTTGGCCGGATCGCCCTGGCCGTCTTTCGGCAGATAGACGGCGCAGGTCACGTCATCGGTGTTGAGATACGGATACCGCTCTTTGACTTCCGCGGTACCGATCTCTTCGATCTCGACACCAAAGGCGCGCGCCATCCCCGCACCTCGGAGCAGCTCTTCACGGCGGGCCTCTGTCAGGCCGACGGTGATCGAACCGCAGCGTTTGAACCCGGTCGCGACACCCGTCTCGGCTTCCAACTCGCCGTAGAGTTCCTGGCTGTATTTCGAGAGCCGGGTCATGTTCGCGGTCGCGCGAAGCTGCGCGATCAGGCCGGCCGCGTGCCAAGTGGTGCCGCTGGTCAGTTGCTTGCGCTCGAGCAGGACAATGTCCGTCCATCCGAGCTTTGCGAGATGGTAGGCAACGGAACAGCCGGAGACACCGCCGCCGATGATGACGACGCGTGCCGAGGTCGGCAGCGCGCCGCTCACGCCCGGATCCTTTCGTTTTTCGGATCCCAGACCGAGACGTCGTCTTCGACCGTTGCCGCAACGCGATCTCCGAAGATCTCAACCTCGAGCGGCGTGCCCGACTTTGAGAACTCGCTTTTGACCATGCCGAGCGCAAGCGACTTGCCAACGCGGTAACCGAAGCCGCCGGACGTCGTCTCGCCGACGATCTCGTCGCCGGCCCAGATTGAAGACATGTACGGTGCATCGTGTCCGTTGGCTTGGACGGCGAGGGCCACGAACTGTTTCGACGGACCGGAATTGTGCTGCGCCATGAGCGCGGCCTTGCCCGGGAAGTCAGGCTCCTTGTCGAGCGCGACGAACCGGTCGAGGCCCAGCTCAAACGGTGTGTAGTCGGTCGAGAGATCGCCCTTCCACGCGCGATAGCCTTTCTCCAGACGCAGGCTTTCGAGCGCCCACATGCCGAACGGCTTCAGACCCATCGGCGTACCGGCGTCCATTACGGCTGCATGGACGTCCGCCATGCTCGACATCTCGGTGTGCAGTTCCCAGCCGAGTTCACCGGCAAACGAAACGCGCGAGAGCGCGACCCACTTGCCCGCCACCTCCGTGTAGACCTGGCTTAGCCACGGTTTGTTGAGATCGGCATCGGTCACTTTGGCGAGGATGTCGCGCGCCTTCGGCCCGGTGACGAGAAGCGTGCCGTAGTCCTCGGTGATGTCCTCGATCGTGATGTCGGCGTTTGCCGGCAAGTGTGACCTCAGCCAGTCGAGATCGTGCCACTGGGCCGGTGCCGCTGTGATCAGATAGAAGCGATCCTCTTCGGCGCGCGTGATCGACATTTCGGTGACGACCCGGCCGCGCTCATCGCAGAAGTAGCCGAGACTGATGCGGCCGACCTTCGGCAGTCGTCCGGCGATCAGGCCGTTGAGCCAGTCGGCAGCATCCGAGCCGGTGAGGCGGTAGCGCGAGAAACCCGTGAGGTCGATGATGCCGGCGGCATCGCGCACCGCTTCGCATTCCTCGCGGACGCGTGGCTCCCAAGGGCCTTTCCGGCCCCAGGTTTCGCCGGCCTCGGTTGAGGTGTCGTCGCCCTCTTTCGCGAACCAGGCGACGCGCTCCCAGCCGCCGAACGGGGCCATCTGAGCGCCGGCCGCGATCAGACGGTCGTGGATCGGCGACACGCGCTTGTTGCGCCCTTCCGGCCAGACATAGTGCGGGAAGTGCATCGCGTATTCGTGGCCGTAAACTTCCTTGCCCTTCGCGATGCAATAGTCGTCATCGGCGTAGCTCGTGAAGCGGCGCGGATCGCAGGACCACAGGTCCCACTCGGTCTCGCCTTCGGTGATCCACTCCGCGATCGTCTTGCCGGCACCGCCCGCCTGACAGATGCCGAACGTGAAGACGCAGGCTTCGAATGCATTGGGTACGCCCGGCATTGGCCCCACAAGCGGGTGGCCATCCGGGGCGTACGGGATCGGCCCGTTGATGACCTTGGAGAGGCCCGCCGTCTGCATCAGCGGCACGCGTGCTGCGGCATCCTCGAGATACCATTCGAGGCGTTCGAGATCATCGGGGTAGAGCTGGAACGAGAAGTCGTCCGGCATCGGGTCGTCGTCGGTGATCCAGTGCGCTTTGCAGTTGCGCTCGTAGGGGCCGAGGTTGAGACCGAACTTCTCCTGACGCAGATAGTAGGAGCTGTCGACGTCGCGGAGCAGCGGAAGCTTGCGGCCGGCCTCTTCGGACCACGCGCGGATCTCGTCGATGTCTTCGAACAGGATGTACTGGTGGCTCATCACCGTCATCGGGACGTCGCGACCGAACCACTTTCCGACCTCGCGTGCGTAATATCCGGCCGCATTCACGACGAACTCGCAGCGAATATCGCCCTGCTCGGTCGAGACAACCCACTCATCGCCATCGCGACGGACGCCCGTTGCCGGCCGGAACCGATGGATCGTCGCACCGTGGTCGCGGGCCCCCTTGGCGAGCGCCTGGGTCAGCTGTGCCGGATCGATATCGCCGTCGAATTGGTCGTAGAGCACGCCTGACAGGTCGTGCGTCTCCATGAACGGATACCGCTCTTTCGCCTCTGACGGCGACATGAGCTCGTATTCCATGCCCATGTGGCGGGCCATGCCGGCCGCGCGCTTGAACTCCTGCAACCGCTCTTTCGTGTGGCCAAGGCGAAGCGCGCCGGTCACGTGATAGTTCATCGGGTAATCGACTTCGTCGGCAAGGCGCCGATAGAGCTCGGTCGAGTACCGTTGGACATTCATAATGCCCCAGTTGGCCGAGATCGTCGGGATGTTGCCGGCGGCGTGCCAGGTTGAGCCCGCGGTCAGCTCGTTCTTTTCGAGCAGCAAACAGTCAGACCAGCCAGCCTTCGCCAGGTGATAGAGGCACGACGCCCCGACCACGCCCCCGCCGATGATGACTACACGCGCGGTGCCCGCCGTCTCTGACATTCCCGTCCTCCTGCAACCGGTTGCAAAAACCATCGTGAACCGCCGCGCGGGCGGGCGCAATCGCTTTACTGACGCGGTTTCCAGCCTGCGTCTTTTCCCCATTCGGCCCACAGCCGCTTGGAAAACCGGGCTGCTCTTTACAGGGTGCGGCCCGATTGCACGAAACTGCGTCATCCACACGCTTGGGTTGTTGTCTCGGAAGTTTCGCTCCACTGCCGCGCGCGATCTGGATAGGTCGAATCAACCCCAGGTTGTTTCTCGGGGGTATGCAACCAGTGGAGTTTGAGAGTGATGCATAAGCGTTTAGTGGCGGGGGCGACCGCGACTGCGGTGGGCTTACTGCTCGCGGGATGCGCGGCGACGCCGGAGGCCATTACAGCCGTTGAATTGCGTTCGCACGCGGAGGATCAGAAGGCACGGCTCGGTCATGCCGGCGACGTCGACCCGGTGCAAGGGCCGATCGATCTCTACGAGGCAATGGCGCGTGCACTAAAGCACAATATGAAGCATCGGGTCGCTGTCATGGAGACAGCGCTCGCCGCCGGTGAAACAGAGCTCGCGCGGCATGATCTGTTGCCGGCGCTCACGGTTCGCGCAGGCCTCGACGGCCGCAACAACTACACTGGCAGCTTTAGTCGACCTTTGCTTGCGTCCGACGAGGCAGGTCCGCGGGGGACGACGGCGGATACGTCTCAGGAACTAACGCACGCGACGGCCAACCTGACGTTGTCGTGGAACGTGCTCGATTTCGGCCTCTCCTACATCCGCGCCCGCCAGGCCGCCGATAAACAACTCATTGCAGAAGAAAACCGTCGTAAGGCTGCCAACCGGCTGATCGAGCAGGTCCGCTCCGCCTATTGGCGTGCGGTCAGCGCGGACCGGCTTCGCCGGCAGTTCCGCAGATTGGATGGCTCTGCCAATGGGGCGCTGCGCCGTTCGCGCCAGCAGCAGCGCGATGGTGTCGTCGCGCCGGTGACCGCGCTCACCTATCAGCGTGAACTGCTCGACATCAAGAAGCAGATCACCAAGCTGACGGCGGGCCTCGCGATCGCGAAAGCTGAACTGGCCCAGCTCATGGGATTGAAACCCGGCACGCATTTCCACCTGAAAGTGCCGGCTCGTTTCAAGGCGCTGCCAAATCTCGGCGCAAGCCTCGAAGAGATGTCCGACATCGGCCTGCGCAACCGGCCTGAGGTGCGCGAACTCATCTATCGCCACCGCATCAATGCGAAGGAAGCAAACGCTGCGCTGCTCGAGCTCCTGCCGACGGCTCAGCTTCACATCGGTGCCAACGTCGACACAAACGACCTGCTCTTCAACGGCGACTGGATCGACTTCGGTGCGCGTACGGCATGGAATGCGATGCGCATTCTCCGGTATCCGCAGAAGAAGCGCGTGATCGAGGCGAAAGCAGGCGTCATCCGCGAGGAAGCTCTGGCGACATCGATGATGATCGTCACGCAGATCCGCGTGGCCCGTATCCGGTACGGCCTCCTTCGGCGCGAACTCAAAGCGACCAACGGTTACTACCGCGTCCAGCGCCAACTCTTGCAGCAGGTTCGCTCGCAGCAGGCAGCAGGTGCGCTTGGCGAACAGGCCGTGATCCGTGAGCGCATGAACCTGCTCGTCGCCCGCGTAAAGCGCGACATCGTCTACGCCGACTACCAGAACGCGTTGGCCGCAGTGTTCTGGTCGATGGGCATCGATCCCTATGACGCGGACCTGTCGACGGAACAGCCGCTGCAAGTCATGGCCGATGACCTCAGGTCGCTTTGGGCGCACGGCCGACATCCGGATCGTAGGGATCTGCGCCGCGGACGCCAGACGGCATCGCTGTCGCAAGCCTCACTGCTCGGCAGGTCCGGTGCAGGCCCGCGCGCGAAGGCAGTGGCGCGCGTTCGCCGCTAGCGTCGGTCGTCCACCAACCGAATGGACCGGCGCCAGGTGAGCGGGGCGCTTGGGCCGGTCCTTCAGAACCTCGTGCGAGCATCTCTCCTGCCCGCGCGAGGTTTCTCATTTGGAACTTCTCGCGTGGGTGGGCACGGCGCGTGTCAGCCGATCGCCAGCGAATGCCCGCCGTCGACGACCAGCACTGAGCCGGTCATGAACGCGCCGGCCTCCGAGGCAAGCAGCAACAACGCGCCATCGAGTTCACCGGGCTTGCCGAACCTGGCCATCGGCACCTTCGCGCGCATCTTCTCGCCGGCAGCGCTTTCGAGGAAATCGGAGTTGATCTCCGTCGCGAAGTAACCGGGCGCAAGCGCGTTGACGCGTATCCCGCCGCGTGCCCCTTCGACGGCCAGCGCCTTTGTCAGCTGCACGACAGCGGCCTTCGAGACGGCATAGGGCCCGAGACCTCTCAGAACACCGAGCCCCAGGATCGAGGCGATATTGACGATGCTCCCGCCGCGTCCTTCATCCGCCATCCGTCGTGCCGCTTCGCGCGCGACGCGGAAGACACCGTCGAGGTTGACGTCCAGCACAGCGCGCCAATCGTCGTCGCCGACGTCCGCGAGCATGCCGGCGGACGGGACGCCAGCATTGTTGATGACGATATCGACCGGGCCGAGCGCGTCTGCAGCCGCATCGAATGCGGCGTTGACGCTCGCTGGGTCGGTCACATCCAGAGCGACTGCCGCTGCCCGGCCACCGTCAGCTTCAATTTCATCGCAAAGCGCGTTGAGCCGGTCGCGCCGTCGCGCGGCAACCGCCACTGCCGCACCATGCGCTGCGAGCACCTGCGCGAACCGGCGACCGAGGCCGCTCGAGGCTCCGGTGACGAGCGCAACGCGTCCGCTGACGTCGAACAGCTCTGCCGACTGGTTGAGCTTGTCAGTCATAGCGTCCGGCTCCTGTCAGTCGATGCCGTGCGCCTTGCCTATCCGGCGCGCGAGGGCCCAGCGGTGCACTTCGGATGGGCCGTCGTAGACGCGGAACGCACGGATGCCGTTGAAGATCTCCGCGACGACGGTGTCGTGCGACACGCCAAGCCCGCCGAGCACCTGTAGCGCCCGGTCGGCGACGCGATAGAGCGCTTCCGAACACGCAACCTTCGACATGCTCGATTCACGGTTAGCGCGTTTGCCGCGATCCAGCATCCACGCCACCTGCCAGATCTGCAATCGCGCAGCGTTGAGATCCATCAGGTTGTCGGCGAGTTGGAAGCCAACGCCCTCGTGTTTGATGAGCGGCTTGCCGAAGGAGACGCGGCGGCAGGCATAGGCCGCTGCGATGTCGTGGGCACGTCTGGCGGCACCGAGCCATCGCATACAGTGCGTCAAGCGCGCAGGCACCAGCCGCACCTGCGCATTGCGAAAGCCGTCGCCGACTTCGCCGAGCACTTGATCGGCGGGCACGCGAACATCCTCCAGTAGGATCTCCGCGTGCCCGCCCGTAAATCCGCCCGCCATCGTCGCGACTTCGCGCACGCGCGTGATGCCCGGCGTGTCGGGATCGGCGAGGAACATCGTCGCCCCGTCCTCCTCCGCCATCTTCGCCATGATGATGTAGACGCCGGCGCCGTGCCCACCGGTGATCAGCCACTTCCGTCCGTTAATGCGGAAGTGGTTGCCGTCGCGGACTGCGTTGGTCGCAAGGTTGCCCGGATCGGCGCCGGCGCCGCCGTCGGGTTCGGTCATCAGGAACGCTGAGCGGATCTCGGCGGCGGCGAGCGGCTTGAGATAGGCATCCTTCTGAGCCTCGGTGCCGATGGCCTCGAGCAGATGCATGTTGCCCTCATCGGGCGCGTGCAGGTGCATCGCGATGGGCCCGAGCGTCGAATAACCGGCTTCCTCGAAGACGACTGCGCGGCCGATGTGGCTAAGACCGAGCCCGCCGTATTCGGTCGGAACCTGGGGCGCGAGCAGGCCCGCTTCCCGCGCGCGGGCGTTCAGCTCGCAGCGGAAGTCGTCGGGGACCGCTTCCTGCTTCGCACGCGGATCATCCTCCATGGGGATGATTTCATCCGAGATGAAGGTTCGGACGCGCGCCTGCAGTTCGGCGAGTTCGTCGGGTAGTGAAAAGTCGATCATTTCGGGCGTTTGCTTTGTCTGGCGAAGCGGACCTCACCATGAAAGCCGCCAGACCTGTCGCTGGCAATGGCGCACACCGCGCAACGGCAATGGGAAACCTGCGCTAAAGCACGCGGCGCCCGTTCCGGTAGACTTCGCGGACGATGGGCTCGCCGTCGTGCACTTTCACGCGAACGACATCGCCGCGTTTGCCTTCGCGAAGCTCGCCGCGGTCATTGAGACCGGCAGCCCGCGACGGGTTCAGCGTGACCAGCCGGATCGCGCTCGGCAGATCGATGTGGTCGACGCGGTCTGCCAGATGAAAGGCTGCAGGCAGCAGACTGCCCGGCACATAGTCCGACGAGAGCGCGTCGAGCACGCCAGATCGCGCGAGGGTTTCAGCTGCGACATTGCCGGAGTGTGAGCCGCCGCGCACGACGTTGGGGGCGCCCATCATCACAGTGATCCGCGCTTTATGCGAGGCTTGTGCCGCGTCCACTGTCGTCGGGAATTCGGCAATTGAGACGCCGTCCTCGATCGATTCAGCGACATGCGCGTTCGTTGCATCGTCGTGGCTCGCGAGTGCGATCTCGTGCTCTCGCGCGCGGACTACAAGCGTCTTGCGATGGCGCTGATAGTTCCGGTCGTACTGCTCACGTTTGACTCTGACGAGGTCGTCCAGCTGCTGTGCCGTCCGTCCGGACATCCCGCCATAGTAGGTGCGCCATGCATCGAGATCGCTGAACTGACGCGCGCCGGGCGTATGGTCCATCAGCGACACGAGATGCACCGGACTCTCGGCGTTTATGCTCTCGAACTCATCGATGACGTTATCAGCGCAGACTTCGCATCGCAGGTGAATGCGATGCTCTGCGCGTAACAGGCCGGCGCTCTGCGACGCATTAATAGCGGTGGCCATCCGGACAGATTCTGAATCTTCCATCTCGACATCGAAATCATGACCGACCCGGATGCAGTCAAACACCGTCGTCATGCCGGCAGCAGACACCTGCGCATCGAACGCCTGGATCGCCGCGCGTACGGGCCAAACGACCCTCGGCCTCGGCCGCAGGTGACGCTCGAGGTGGTCGGTATGAAGCTCGACAAGGCCCGGCACCAGCAGGTCGCCATGACAATCGGTGCCGCGTTCGGGTGCGCGACCGGTGCCGATCTCAGCGATCTTGCCGTCGGTCAGCGCAAGCCAACCGTCCAAAACGTGGTCGGCGAGAACGAGTTGTGCGTTCTCGAAAATAAGCGTCTCGGCCATCGTGCCCCTACCCGCCAGCGCCGTTCGACGTGCCGGTTTGCGGCGCGAAGTCTGTGACGTCAATCACGCGGTCGGCGACCGCATCGCGGACGTCGTGATCATGGAAAATACCGACGATCGCGGCGCCCGCGTCTTTGCGCTCGTTAATGAGATCGATGACGACTTTGCGGTTGGTCGCATCGAGCGACGCCGTCGGTTCGTCGAGCAGCAGAACGGGCCGGCTGGTCGCGAACCCGCGGGCGATGTTGACCCGCTGTTGCTCGCCGCCTGAAAAAGTTGCCGGCGGTAGGCTCCAAAGCCGCTCCGGCACATTCAGGCGCGACAACAAATGACGCGCGTGGTCTTTGTCCTCCTCGTCGCGTGCGTCGGCTCGCTCGATTTCAGCGCGCACCAGATCGAGCGCCGAGACCCTTGGGATCGCGCGAAGGAACTGGCTGACGTAGCCAACCGTCGTTTCGCGAAGTCGCAGGATCGCGCGGGGGCTCGCTGACGCCACATCAATCGCGCCGCCCGGTCCGCTGATCTCAATCGCACCGCTGTCGGCGAGATAGTTGCCGTAGATCATCTTCAGGATCGACGATTTGCCCACGCCCGACTGTCCGCCAAGGACGACGCACTCGCCAGGCCGCACATCGAAGCTGACGTTTGCGACGACGGGCAACTCTGTGCCGTCCTGCAGGTGCATGACGAACGTCTTGGCGACGTCCCTGATGCGGACGGACGGTGATATTGTCTCGGCCGCCGTCATTGCAGCACCGACGAGACGAGCAATTGTGTGTAGGGCGCCTGCGGGTCGTCGAGCACCTGATCGGTCAGGCCGGTTTCGATCACGTCGCCGTGCCGCATCACGATCGTCCGGTGCGAGAGATGCCGCGCGACGGCGAGATCGTGCGTGACAACGATCGCTGCCAACCCGTGGTCGTTGACGAAGCTGCGGATGAGATCGAGCAGGCGCGCTTGAACCGAGACATCGAGCCCGCCCGTCGGCTCATCCATGAACACGAGGCGCGGTCGCGTGACCATGTTCTTTGCTATTTGGAGCCGTTGACGCATCCCGCCCGAGAACGTCGTCGGTGGGTCGTCGATGCGATCGTCTGAGATCTCAACGCGGCCGAGCCAGTCCACCGCTTCCGCGCGAATGTTCCCGTAGTGCCGCCAGCCGACGGCCATCAGGCGCTCGCCGACATTGCCTCCGGCAGACACGCCCATGCGCAAGCCGTTGCGCGCGTCTTGATGAATAAAGCCCCAATCGGTGCGCAGCAGCATCCGCCGCTCAGCTTCGGTGAGGGTGTTGAGATCGCGGGTCTCGCCGTCGAGCATGCGATAGTGGACACGGCCCGCCGTTGCCTCGAGCTGTGTCGAGAGCAGTCCCAGCAGGGTCGATTTGCCGGAGCCCGACTCGCCGACGATCGCGATGACCTCGCCCTCGTGGATTTCGAGCGCAACATTCTGGCAGCCGATGCGCTGGCCGTAATGCTTGGTGAGGCCTTCGGCGCGCATGAGCGGCACGTCGGCGGCGTCATCGGGCACGGGCTTACGCATTGCGAGCTCGGTTTCGCGCGCGCACGGTTTCGCAGTGGTCCGTGTCTGAGCAGACGAACATCCGGCCGCCCTTGTCGTCGGTCAGCACCTCGTCGAGATAAACACCCGTCGAGCCGCAGAGTGCACACGGCTGGCTGAACCTCGTCACCTCGAACGGGTGGTCATCGAAATCCAGGCTGACGACGTCGGTGTAAGGCGGCAGCGCGTAGATGCGTTTCTCGCGGCCCGCGCCGAAGAGCTGCAGCGCCGGACAGTTGTCCATCTTCGGGTTGTCAAACTTAGGCGTGGGCGACGGGTCCATCACGTAGCGGTCGTCGACTTTGACCGGGTAGGCGTAAGTCGTCGCGATATGGCCGTGCCGCGCGATGTCCTCGTAGAGCTTCACGTGCATGAGGCCGTACTCCTCGAGCGCATGCATTTGACGCGTCTCGGTCTCGCGCGGCTCGAGGAAGCGCAGCGGCTCCGGGATCGGCACCTGATAAACGAGCACCTGCGCTTCGCTGAGCGGTTCTTCCGGAATGCGGTGGCGGGTCTGGATAACCGTCGCGTCGGTGGTCTTGGTCGTCGTTGCAACGCCGGCGGTCTTCTCAAAGAACTTGCGGATTGAAATCGCGTTCGTCGTGTCGTCGGCGCCCTGGTCGATGACCTTCAGCGTGTCGTTGCGACCGAGAACGGAGGCGGTCACCTGAACACCGCCGGTGCCCCAGCCGTAGGGCATCGGCATTTCGCGGCTGCTGAAGGGGACCTGATATCCGGGGATCGCAACGGCCTTCAGAAGTGCACGGCGGATCATGCGCTTCGTCTGCTCGTCGAGATAAGCGAAGTTGTACGGTGAGGCGTCGTCCGCTTCCTCTCCCGCAAAGGTGGTCTCGGCTGTGCTCACTCCGCGGCCTCCTTGCCCTCGGCGTCAGCGGCGGTGTCGTCAGCTGCGCCGCCAGCCTGCCGCGCCTCCCACTCCTCGCGGAGTTGCCGGATGAGCAC
>JBCBXS010000001.1:0-18153 GCA_039816475.1 Pseudomonadota bacterium
CTGCACCGCCTCGGCATTCAGGCGTTCGAGCCGGTGCTCATTGAGGGCAAGGCGATCCAGCTTCACCCGCTGGTATGCGCCGCCTTCAACGCGGACTTCGACGGCGACCAGATGGCGGTCCACGTTCCGCTGTCGCTGGAAGCGCAGCTCGAAGCGCGCGTCCTGATGATGTCGACCAACAACATCCTGCATCCCGCGTCGGGCTCACCGATCATCGTGCCGTCGCAGGATATCGTGCTCGGTCTCTATTATCTTTCGCTGATCAACGATGGCGAAACCGGTGAAGGCATGGCGTTCGGGTCGATCCCGGAAGTGCGCCACGCGCTTGAGGCCGGCATCGTCACCCTGCACGCGAAGATCAAGGGCCGGTACACGTCGATCGACGCAGAAGGCAACGAAGTCACCGAGGTCTACGAGACCACGCCGGGCCGTATGCTGCTGGCAGAGCTGTTGCCGAAGCAGCCGGGCATCTCGTTCGATCTCGTCAACACGCTAATGACGAAGAAGGCGATCTCTGGCCTGATCAACAGCGTCTATCGCGGCTGCGGTCAGAAAGAGTCGGTCATCTTCTGCGACCGCATCATGACGCTCGGCTTCAACCACGCGTTCAAGGCCGGCATTTCGTTCGGCAAGGACGACATGGTCGTGCCGGACTCGAAGCGGAAAATCATGTCGGAGACCGACGATCTCGTTCGCGAGTTCCAGCAGCAGTACGATGACGGCCTGATCACGCAGCTCGAGAAATACAACAAGGTCGTCGACGCCTGGTCGAAGTGCACCGATCAGATCGCCAAGGAGATGATGGACCGCATTTCGTCGGTGCAGACGGACAGCGAAGGCAAGACCAAGCCGATCAACTCCGTCTACATGATGAGCCACTCCGGTGCGCGCGGATCGCCAACGCAGATGCGTCAGCTGGCAGCCATGCGCGGGCTTATGACGAAGCCCTCGGGTGAGATCATCGAGACCCCGATTAAGGCGAACTTCAAGGAAGGCCTCTCGGTTCTCGAGTACTTCAACTCGACCCACGGTGCGCGTAAGGGCCTCGCCGATACTGCGCTCAAGACGGCGAACTCGGGCTACCTGACGCGTCGTCTCGTTGACGTCGCACAGGACTCGATCATCACCGAGCAGGATTGCGGGACCGATGCCGGCATCAACGTGCAGGCCGTCGTCGATGCGGGCCAGGTGCTCGTGTCGCTGTCGGACCGCGTGCTCGGCCGGACGGCGGCTGAAGATGTGAAAAACCCGGAAACGGGCGAGGTCATCATCGAGAACGGCGAGCTGATCGAAGAGGCGCACTGCGAACTCATCGAGCAGGCCGAGCTGCAGGAGATCCGCGTCCGCTCCGCACTCACGTGTGAGACGGTCTCGGGTGTTTGCGGCAAGTGTTACGGTCGCGACCTCGCGCGCGGAACGCCGGTCAACATCGGCGAAGCGGTCGGCGTGATCGCAGCCCAGTCGATCGGCGAGCCGGGCACGCAGCTCACCATGCGCACGTTCCACATCGGCGGCGCGGCGCAGGTCGCCGACACGTCGGTGATGGAATCGAACTTCAACGGCAAGGTCAGCTTCCGTAACCCGATGGTCGTCAAGAACGGTCAGGGCCATCACATCGTGATGGGCCGGTCGATGGCGATCGTGATCTCGGACCAGTCGAGCAAGGAGCTTGCGGTCCAGAAGGTGAACTACGGCGCGCGTCTGCTCGTCGAGGAGAACCAGGAGATCACGCGCGGCACGCGGCTTGCGCAGTGGGACCCGTACACCCGTCCAATCATGACGGAAGTTGCGGGCAGCGTGGAGTTCGAGGATCTGGTCGAAGGCTTCTCGCTCGAAGAGAAGACCGACGAGGTCAAGGGCACCACGAGCCGTGTCGTCAAGGACTGGCGTGCGACCACGCGGGGCTCTGAACTCAAGCCGGCTATCACGCTGCTCGACAAGAAGGGCAACGCGATCGAACTCGAGCGCGGTGGCGATGCGCGGTATCTGTTGCCGCCGGAAGCGATCATCTCGGTCGACCGTGGCGACAAGGTCGAGCCGGGCGACGTGCTGGCCCGTATCCCGTTGGCTTCGGCGAAGCAGTCGGACATCACCGGCGGTCTGCCGCGGGTGGCGGAACTGTTCGAGGCGCGGCGGCCGAAGGATCACGCGATCATCGCGGAGATCTCGGGCACGATCGAGTTCGGCAAGGACTACAAGAACAAGCAGCGCATTCACATCGTCCCCGACGATGTGGAGGCCGATAAGGTCGACTACCTGATCCCGCGCGGCAAAAACCTCGCGGTGCAGAACGGCGACCGGATTGAGAAGGGCGACTTCATCTATGATGGGCTGCCCGCGCCGCACGACATTCTTGCGATCAAGGGCGTTGAGGAGCTCGCCGATTACCTGATCAACGAGATCCAGGACGTTTACCGACTGCAGGGCGTGACCATCAACGACAAGCACATTGAGGTCATCGTCAAACAGATGCTGCAGAAGGTCGAGATCACGGATGTCGGCGAGACGGACATGATCAAGGGCGAGCAGCTCGACAAGATTGAGTTCGAGGAGCGCAACCGCGCCGTCGAGATGTCGGGCAAACGCGGGGCAACGGCGACGCCGGTCCTCCTCGGGATCACCAAGGCGTCTCTGCAGACCCGCTCGTTTATCTCAGCTGCTTCATTCCAGGAGACCACGCGCGTGCTGACCGAGGCTTCGGTCAACGGCAAGGTCGATACGCTGGAGGGCTTGAAGGAGAACGTGATCGTCGGGCGCCTGATCCCGGCCGGCACGGGCGGTATGCTCCGCCGTATGCGCAAGATCGCCGCGCGTCGCGACGAGATGATCGCCAAGGCACAGATGGAAGCCGCCGGCGATCCGGCGCTGCCGTCACCGGAAGGCGAGGGCCCGGCCCGCCGCCGCCGCCGTCTGCCCGAGGAAGCTGCAGAGTAGGCATCTTCAGGCTTACGTGAACGAGAGAAAGCCGCCGGGTCCCCTCGGCGGCTTTCCTTATTCAATGACCTCTTTGTTTGGGCATGGTGTCTCCGTCACGCGATGTCGGCATTGCCTCACGTCTTACGCGCCGAAGCCGCCGTCGATTGTCAGGCTCGCGCCGGTGACGATGGCGGCTTCCGGGCTCGCGAGGTAGCTCACCATGCCGGCGATCTCGTCGGCCTTGGCGTGGCGCTTGATAGCCATGAACGAGTGCATGGCGTCTTTCATCGGCCCGTCAGCCGGGTTCATGTCGGTGTCGACCGGCCCCGGTTGCACGTTGTTGACGGTGATGCCGCGGTCGCCAAAGTCGCGCGCGAGGCCGCGGACGATGCCCTGCACTGCAGACTTGGTCATGCCGTAGGCAGCTCCACCCGGGAACGGCATGCGGTCGCCGTTGACCGAGCCGATTATGATAATCCGTCCGCCATCGGGCATCGCGCGCGCTGCATTGACGGCCGCGTGGTAGGGCCCGCGGACGTTGACGTCGATCATCCGGTCGACGTCGGCAGGATCGAGATCGACGGACGGTCCCATCACGAGCACGCCGGCGTTAATGACCACGATGTCGAACGGGCCTTTGCCGTCGATGACACCTTTGACCGCCTCGCGATCGCCGCTGTCGGCCTGGACCGCCGTTCCGTTGACCTCGGTCGCGAGCTTCTCCGCCGCGTCTTTTGATCCATGATACGTGAACGTGACGTGCGCGCCGTCTTGCGTGAGGCGTCGGACCGTTGCCGCGCCGATGCCTCTGCTGCCGCCGAGGACGAGTGCGCGCTTGTCATTCAGGAGTGCCATGACCGGCTCCCTATATTTGTAGTGCTTGATACATATATCACTTAAGGGAAGCCGCCGGGATGAGTGATGCCGAAGTCGAGAACAGACCAGCCCTCTCACCGGAACAATCAACGGGGCGAGGACGACGCTGAGGACCGCGCTTCACCAGGGCGGCGCGGGCGTCCTCTCGGCTTCGACCGCGACGCGGCGCTGCAGATCGCGCTGCGCCTGTTTCGGCTGCACGGTTATGACGGCGTCGGGATCGCCGAGCTGACGGACGCGATGGGCATCCGCGCGCCAAGCCTGTACGCCGCCTTCGGCAACAAGCAGGGCCTCTACGAAGCAGCGGTCGCAGCCTACGTCGCCCAGAACGCGACATGGATGTCGGCAGCTCTCGACAATGCGCCGTCGATCGCAGATGGCGTCCGCACGCTCCTTCGGCATGCGGCGGTCGGATATGCGAATGGCGCCGGCCCTGGCGCTGTCGACGCCGAGCTTTGCGGCTGCGACCTTGAACCGGCCTTAGATGACGAACCGCGTGGATGCATGGTGCTCAATTCCACACGGACGGCGCGCGATGAAGACGTCCGCGCGGTGACGTTCGGCCCGAGAAACGCCGTACGAGTTTTCTTGCGCCAGCGCATGGAGGCGGTCGATGCCGCCAGAGCCGATGAGCTTGCCGACTACGTTGCGATGGCGCTTCACGGGCTGTCGGCGATGGCTGCAGACAGCGTGTCGCTCGCCCGTTTGAAAGCCTGCGCTGAGGCCGCTGCGGACGGCTTCGAGAACCTCGTGAAAAAAGGCGAATGAAATTCACCACGGGCTGTTGACCCTTGGGAATCGCAGCACTATAACGCGCGAACTTTCACGACAGGCTGTAGAGCAGGTGCGTTTTACGCGCCGTTTGACTGCACTCTAAACGCTGTTGTCGACAAGCACTGACACGACCGATGCATGACGCGCCTTTCGGGGCGGGTCCTCTGTGATCAGCCTGGATGAGCCCTGGTGCTCACGGCCGGGCAATTCGAATTTCGGCCGGCGTTTTGCCGGCTGGCGCAACGAAGGCAGGCGTATGCCAACCATTCAGCAGCTTATCCGCAAGCCGCGCGAGAAGCAGGGCAAGCGGAATAAAGTGCCGGCGATGCAGGAGTGCCCGCAAAAGCGTGGCGTCTGTACGCGCGTTTACACGACGACCCCGAAGAAGCCGAACTCGGCGCTGCGTAAGGTCGCAAAGATCCGCCTGACGAACGGCTTTGAAGTGATCGGCTACATCCCGGGGGAAGGGCACAACCTGCAGGAGCACTCGGTGGTGCTGATCCGCGGTGGCCGCGTGAAGGACCTTCCGGGCGTGCGCTACCACATTATCCGCGGTGTGCTCGACACGCAGGGCGTGAGCGCCCGCCGTCAGCGCCGTTCGAAATATGGGGCCAAGCGGCCTAAGTAGGAATTCGCCGACTGGAGCCAAGCTCCGGTTGGCGTTTGTCGTTCTGGGAAGGTGGGCTGCGGCGCGCTTTCGAGAGTGAAAAGGGACTAGCGATGTCGCGCCGGCGTAGAGCTGAAAAGCGGGATGTAATCCCCGACCCGAAATTCAGCGATATCATCGTCACGAAGTTCATGAACGCCGTGATGAATGACGGGAAGAAGTCCACCGCCGAGCGGATCGTCTACGGTGCGATGGACCAGATGGAAGACCGCATGAAGCAGGACCCGCTTCAGCTGTTCCATCAGGCGCTCGAGAACGTCATGCCGGCGGTCGAAGTCCGCTCACGGCGTGTCGGCGGTGCGACCTATCAGGTCCCCGTCGAGGTGCGGCCCGAGCGGCGCCAGGCGCTTGCGATCCGCTGGCTCATCACAGCCGCGCGCAACCGCAACGAAAACACGATGGTCGAGCGGCTCTCGGGAGAATTGCTCGACGCCTCGCAGATGCGCGGTACCGCCGTGAAGAAGCGGGAAGACACCCACAAGATGGCGGAAGCGAACCGCGCTTTCTCGCACTACCGCTGGTAGCGCACCGCCGCGAAGCAACTTGAACGTATTGCGTTCGCAAAGAGCTGATCGGAGCAGATCATGGCCCGCGAATACAAAATCGAAGACTACCGTAACTTCGGCATCATGGCCCACATTGATGCCGGCAAGACGACCACGACCGAACGCATCCTCTACTACACCGGCAAAAGCCATAAGATCGGTGAAGTCCACGATGGCGCTGCCACAATGGACTGGATGGAGCAGGAGCAGGAGCGCGGCATTACGATTACGTCGGCCGCGACGACGACGTTCTGGGAGGGCCGCGACGGTAAGAAGCGCCGCCTGAACATTATTGATACACCGGGACACGTCGATTTCACGATTGAAGTCGAGCGTTCGCTGCGTGTGCTCGACGGCGCGATCGCCCTTCTGGACGCAAACGCAGGCGTCGAGCCGCAGACGGAAACGGTCTGGCGCCAAGCGGACAAGTACAACGTCCCGCGCATGATCTTCGTCAACAAAATGGACAAGACCGGTGCGGATTACTTCCGCTGCCTGGAAATGATCGACTCGCGCCTCGGCGCGAAAGCTGTCCCTGTCCAGCTGCCGGTTGGTGCCGAGAACGACTTCAAGGGTGTGATCGACCTCATCGAGATGAAGGCGCTCATCTGGCGCAACGAGGATCTCGGTGCGCAGTGGGATATCGTCGACATACCCGATGACCTGCAGGCGAAGGCCGAAGAGTATCGCGAGATCATGATCGAAGCGGCCGTCGAGGCCGACGACGACGCGATGGAAGCGTATCTCGAAGGCAATATGCCGGATAACGATCGCATCCGTGCGCTGATCCGCAAGGGCACCTGCGAAGTTATGTTCTTCCCCGTCTTCTGCGGGTCGGCGTTCAAGAACAAGGGGGTGCAGCCGCTGCTCGACGCTGTCGTCGACTTCCTGCCGAGCCCAGTCGAAGTGCCGCCGATCAAGGGCATCGATCCGAAGGACGACAGCGAAACCGAGCGTAAGTCGTCCGACGACGAGCCGCTCTCGATGCTCGCGTTCAAAATCATGAACGACCAGCACGGTTCGCTGACGTTCGCGCGCATCTATTCCGGTGTCGTGAAGTCCGGCATGGGCCTCATGAACACCGTGAAGGGCAAGCGCGAGCGCGTCGGCCGGATGCTGTTGATGCACTCGATCGAGAAAGAGCAGATCGAGGAAGCCTACGCCGGCGACATCATTGCGCTGGTCGGGCTGAAGGACACGACGACGGGCGACACGCTCTGCGATGCGGCCAAGCCGGTCATCCTCGAGCGCATGGAGTTCCCCGATCCGGTCATCGAGATCGCGATCGAACCGAACACAAAAGCCGACCAGGAAAAGATGGGCATCGCGCTCAGCCGATTGGCAGCTGAAGACCCATCGTTCCGCGTCAAGACCGACGAGGAAAGCGGACAGACGATCATCGCCGGCATGGGCGAATTGCACCTCGACATCCTGATCGACCGCATGAAGCGCGAGTTCAAGGTTGAGGCCAATATCGGCCAGCCGCAGGTTGCCTACCGCGAGACAATCTCGGGCCCGGCTGACATCGATTACACGCACAAGAAGCAGACCGGCGGTACCGGCCAGTTTGCGCGTGTGAAGCTCCGGTTCGAGCCGAACGAGATCGGCGCCGGCAACGAGTTCGGGTCAGAAATCGTCGGCGGTTCGGTGCCGCGGGAATACATCCCGGGCGTCGAGAAGGGCTTGAAGTCGATCTGGGATCAGGGCGCCCTCATCGGCTTCCCGATGGTCGACATCAAAGCCGTGCTCTATGACGGCGGCTTCCACGACGTGGACTCGAGCGTCATCGCGTTTGAGATCGCAACGCGGGCGGCGGCCAGGGAAGGCTTCGAGAAGGCCGGCCTGAAGCTGCTTGAGCCGATCATGGACGTCGAGATCGTCACGCCGGAGGAGTTCCTAGGCACGATCATCGGTGACGTGAACTCGAGGCGCGGTCAGGTGCGCGGACAGGAGATGCGCGGCAACGCCATCGTCGTCTCGTGCTTCGTGCCGCTCGCAAACATGTTCGGCTACATCAACACGCTCAGGTCATCGAGCCAGGGGCGTGCCTCCTACACGATGCAGTTCGCACATTACGCGGAAGTGCCCCGTCAGGTGGCCGACGAAGTCAAAGCGAAGTTCGCATAAGCGGACGTCACACAGTTTAAGAGGTCTCGGCGCGCCGGCCATTGAAGAGCCAACCGGTCCGGCAGCCGTGAGATGAGAAGAAGCTAGGAGCCAAGGGAATGGCGAAGGAAAAATTCGATCGCAGCAAACCGCACGCCAATATCGGCACGATCGGACACGTCGACCACGGTAAGACGACGCTGACGGCGGCGATCACCAAGGTTCTGGCGGACGCCGGTAAGTCGCAGGCGGTTGCGTTCGACCAGATCGACAAGGCTCCTGAAGAGCGCGAGCGCGGCATCACGATCTCGACGGCACACGTCGAGTACGAGACCGACAATCGTCACTACGCCCACGTCGACTGCCCGGGCCACGCTGACTACGTGAAGAACATGATCACGGGCGCCGCTCAGATGGACGGCGCGATCCTCGTGGTGAACGCAGCTGACGGCCCGATGCCGCAGACGCGTGAGCACATCCTGCTTGCCCGTCAGGTCGGCGTGCCGGCACTCGTCGTGTTCCTGAACAAGGTCGACCAGGTCGACGACGAGGAGCTGCTTGAGCTCGTCGAGATGGAAGTTCGCGAACTGCTGTCGTCTTACGAGTTCCCGGGCGATGACATTCCGATCGTCGCCGGTTCGGCACTGGCAGCCCTCGAAGGCCGCGATGCCAACATCGGCTCGGAGAAGATCCTCGAGCTTATGGCGAAGGTTGACGAGTACATCCCGACGCCGGACCGCCCGGTGGACCAGCCGTTCCTGATGCCGATTGAAGACGTGTTCTCGATCTCAGGCCGCGGTACTGTCGTGACGGGTCGTGCAGAGCGCGGTAAGCTGACGGTCGGCGAGGAAGTCGAAATCGTCGGCATCAAGGACACGCAGAAGACGACGGTCACGGGCATCGAAATGTTCCGGAAGCTGCTCGACGAAGTGGTCGCCGGTGACAACGCGGGTGTTCTGCTTCGCGGCATCAAGCGCGAAGACGTCGAGCGCGGCCAGGTGCTGTGCAAGCCGGGTTCGATTACGCCGCACAAGAAGTTTAAGGCAGAGGCCTACATCCTGACGAAGGAAGAAGGCGGACGGCACACGCCGTTCTTCACGAACTATCGTCCGCAGTTCTACTTCCGGACGACGGACGTGACCGGTGTTTGCACGCTGCCTGAAGGCACCGAGATGGTCATGCCCGGCGACAACGTCACGATGGATGTCGAGCTGATCCAGCCGATCGCCATGGAAGAGAAGCTGCGCTTTGCAATCCGCGAAGGTGGCCGAACGGTTGGCGCCGGCGTCGTGGCTGCGATCACAGAGTAGGCTGACTTGGAGTTTGTGCGCCCGATGGCAACCCGCCGTCGGGCGCGCGCACTTCCAGGCGGCGGTCAGTTGAAATTGAGAGCGACCCATGAACGGTCAAAACATTCGCATCCGGCTCAAGGCCTTTGATCACCGAGTGCTGGACGCGTCCACGCTGGAGATCGTCAACACCGCGAAACGCACGGGCGCCGAGGTTCGGGGTCCAATCCCGCTGCCAACGCGGATCGAGCGTTTCACGGTCAACCGGTCGCCGCACATCGACAAGAAGAGCCGCGAGCAGTTCGAGATGCGCACGCACAAGCGGCTCCTCGATATCGTCGACCCGACGCCACAGACGGTCGATGCGCTCATGAAGCTCGATCTTGCCGCCGGCGTCGACGTTGAGATCAAGCTTTAACGGCTCAAACAAGAACACGGTCCTCTGCGCTCCACCCCCGGCTCCGGCCTTCCAAGCGGGTTTCAAGTTTCAGCGTAACGACCGCATCGCAAGGTTAGGACCGCGCCATGCGCTCCGGATTGATTGCACAGAAGGTGGGTATGTCCCGCGTCTTCACGGACGGCGGCGAGCACATCCCGGTGACCGTCCTGAAGGTCGACAACTGCCAGGTTGTCGGCCACCGGACGGTTGAAAAGAACGGCTACAGTGCGTTGCAGCTCGGCGCCGGCATGCGCAAGCCGAAGCACACGACGAAGGCCGAACGCCAGAACTTCGCGATCGCCCAGGTTGAGCCGAAGCGGAAGGTCGTCGAGTTCCGCGTTTCGGAAGACAACATGATCGAGGTCGGAGCAACGCTGACCGCCGACCACTTTATCGCGGGCCAGCTCGTCGACGTGACGGGTACCTCGCAGGGTAAGGGATTTGCCGGCGCCATGAAGCGCTGGAACTTCGGTGGCCTGCGCGCCTCGCATGGTGTCTCGATCTCACACCGCGCGCACGGTTCGACCGGTAACAGCCAGGACCCGGGCAAGGTCTTCAAGGGCAAGAAGATGGCCGGCCACTACGGCAACGAGCGCGTGACTACGCAGAACCTCGAAGTGGTCCAGACGGATCCGGACAGGGGTCTGGTGATGGTCAAGGGCGCGGTGCCTGGTTCGAAGGGCGGCTGGGTCATGATCCGTGATTCCGTCAAGCGGCCGATGCCGGGCGACGCACCGATGCCGGGTGCGTTCAAGCCGGCGGCCAACGGCGGCGCTTCGGCCAAACCCGCTCAGACGGTGGATGCCGCTGAAGCCGGCGCCAACGGCGGCGAGGAGTAGGTCCAGATGCAGATCGACGTCCACACCATCGACGCCGGTTCGGCCGGAACGGTTGAACTTGACGATGCCATCTTCGGCCTCGAGCCGCGCGCCGACATCCTCCACCGGATGGTGCGCTATCAGCTCCTGAAGCGGATGGCCGGCACGCACTTCACGAAGGACCGCTCCCAGGTGCGCGTCACGAAGAAGAAGATGTACCGCCAGAAGGGTTCGGGCAGCGCGCGGCACGGCAACAAGGCAGCGCCCCAGTTCCGCGGCGGCGGCAAGGCGTTCGGCCCGAAACCGCGCAGCCATGCGATCGACCTGCCAAAGCGCATTCGCGCGCTCGCGTTGAAGCATGCACTGTCGGCAAAAGCGAAGTCCGGCGAGCTCGTGATCCTCGACGAGGCAAAGGCTTCGGGCAAGACGAAGGACCTTCGTCAGCAGTTCGACAAGCTGTCGCTCGGCAACGCGTTGGTCATCGACGGCGCTGAGGTGAACGAGCAGTTCGCGCTGGCGGCCCGCAACATTCCGAACATCGACGTCCTGCCGGTCCAGGGCATCAACGTCTACGACATCCTCCGCCGCCACAAACTGGTGCTGACGAAGGCCGCCGTCGACGCGCTGAAGGAGCGGTTCGCATGAAACTCGACGCTTACGATATCATTGTCGCGCCGGTCATTTCCGAGAAGTCGACGATGGCGGCCGAGAACAACCAAGTTGTCTTCCGCGTCCGCAAAGAGGCGACCAAGCCTGCGATAAAGAAGGCGGTCGAGCAGCTTTTCTCCGTCAAGGTGAAGGCGGTCAACACGCTCAATCGCAAGGGCAAGGTGAAGGTCTTCCGCGGCCGCAAGGGCCAACAGTCCAACGTCAAGAACGCGATCGTGACCCTCGAAGACGGCCACAGCATCGACGTGACGACCGGGCTCTGAGGCGTAAAGAACCATGGCACTGAAAACATACAACCCGACATCGGCCGGTCTCCGCCATCTGGTGATCGTCGACCGCTCGCACCTCTGGAAGGGCGCGCCGGTCAAGGTCCTGACGGAAGGCAAGTCGGCGAGCGGCGGGCGCAACAACGCCGGCCGGATTACGTCGCGTCACCGCGGTGGGGGCCACAAGCGCGCCTATCGCAAGGTCGACTTCAAGCGTCGCGCGAAGTTCGATGTTTCAGCGACCGTTGAGCGTCTGGAGTACGACCCGAACCGGACCGCGTTCATCGCGCTTCTGAAGTACGAGGACGGGACGCTGTCCTACATCCTCGCACCGCAGCGTCTGTCGGCGGGCGACAAAGTCATTGCTGGCGAGAAGGTTGACGTGAAGCCCGGCAACGCGATGCCGCTCGCGTCGGTGCCGATCGGGACGATCCTGCACAACGTCGAGCTGAAGCCCGGCCGCGGCGGTCAGATCGCACGCTCTGCCGGCGCCTACGTCCAGCTTGTAGGCCGTGATGCCGGTTGGGCGATCCTGAAGCTCGGCTCCGGTGAGACCCGCCGCGTGCTGGCGACGTGCATGGCGACGGTCGGGGCCGTCTCGAACCCCGAGCATTCCAACACCGTGATCGGTAAAGCCGGTCGGGCACGCTGGAAGGGCAAGCGCCCGCAGACGCGCGGCATCGAAATGAACCCGATCGATCACCCGAACGGTGGCCGCACCAACGGTGGCCGCATCTTCAAGACGCCGTGGGGCAAGATCGCGAAGGGGGTCCGCACCCGTTCGAACAAGCGGACCGACAAATTCATCGTGCGCAGCCGCCACAAGGGCAAGTAAGGCGCGCAGTTTGAGGCCGCCAACGGCTTGGTTGGTGCGGCCCGTGAAGGAGATTGGAAGTGGCACGTTCTGTCTGGAAAGGCCCGTTCATTGACGGGTTCCTCCTGAAGAAGGCTGACAAGGTGCGCGAGTCGGGCCGCAACGAGGTGATCCGCATCTGGTCACGTCGTTCAACGATCCTGCCGCAGTTCGTCGGGCTCACGTTCGGCGTCTACAACGGCAAGAAGCATATCCCCGTCAACGTCTCGGAAGACATGGTCGGCCACAAGTTCGGCGAGTTCGCGCCGACGCGGACGTACTACGGACACGGCGCGGACAAGAAATCGAAACGCTAACGGCTGAGCGCGAATGGCATCTGGCCGCGCTCCCGAAACTGAAGCTGCAGTAGCTGCAAGAGAACACCGATGGGTAAACCGAAACGCGAGCGTGACCTGCCAGAGACGGCGGCCAAGGCTGTGACACGCAACATCCGCGTCTCACCGCAGAAGCTCAATCTCGTCGCAGGCCTCATCCGCGGCAAGAAGGTCGGTCAAGCGCTGGCCGATCTCGAGTTCTCGCGCAAACGCATCGCCGAGGATGTCCGTAAGACCGTGCTCAGTGCCGTTGCGAACGCAGAAAACAATCACGGCCTCGACGTCGACGACCTCGTCGTCTCCGAGGCCTACGTCGGCAAAAACCTCGTCATGAAGCGGTTCCGTGCGCGGGCCCGTGGACGTGGCGCCGGTATTCTGAAGCCGTTTTCACAGTTGACCGTCATCGTCAGCGAAAAAGCTGCCGAAGCTGACGCGAAGGAGGCCTGAGTATGGGTCAGAAAATCAATCCAATCGGGCTTCGTCTCGGCATCAACCGCACGTGGGACAGCCGCTGGTATGCAGGCCGCGACGACTACGGTCGCCTGCTGCACGAAGACCGCGCGATCCGCCAGCATATCATGCGCCAGAAGCGCCCCGCCGGTATTTCGAAGGTCGTCATCGAGCGGCCGCACAAGAAGTGCCTGGTCACGGTCCACACCGCGCGGCCTGGCGTCCTGATCGGCAAGAAGGGTGCTGACATCGACAAGCTGCGCGGCCAGCTCGCGAAGCTGACGTCCAGTGAAGTGTTCCTGAACGTCCAGGAGATCCGCAACCCGGACATTGATGCGACGCTGATCGCCGAAGGTATCGCCCAGCAGCTCGAACGCCGAGTTGCGTTCCGGCGTGCAATGAAGCGGTCGGTCCAGTCGGCACTCCGGGCCGGCGCGCTTGGCATCCGCATCAACTGTGCGGGTCGTCTTGGCGGTGCTGAGATCGCGCGGACCGAGTGGTACCGCGAAGGCCGCGTGCCGCTCCACACGCTGCGTGCCGATATCGACTTCGGGTACGGCGAGGCAAAGACTGCCTACGGCATCATCGGCATCAAGGTCTGGCTCTTCAAAGGCGAGATCATGGAGCACGATCCGATGGCGTCTGAAAAGCGCGCGATCGAAGCCCAGGAACGTGGCGGTGGCGGCGGTCGCCGTCGCGATGACCGCGGCCCACGGCAGGGTGCCTGAGCAGCCCCGCACTGACACGACATGAACCCGCGTCCAAGCGCTCAGAAGCGCGGCGCAGCGAACCAAGGTTGAACGACAATGCTTTCCCCGAAGCGCACGAAATACAGAAAAGCGTTCAAGGGCCGCATTCACGGAACGGCGAAGGGCGGCACGACGCTGAACTTCGGCAGTCACGGTCTGAAGGCTGTCGAGCCGGAGCGGATCACCGCCCGCCAGATCGAAGCGGCTCGCCGCGCGATCACCCGCCACATGAAGCGTGCGGGTCGCGTCTGGATCCGGATTTTCCCGGACCTGCCGGTGTCCTCGAAGCCGGCGGAAGTCCGCATGGGTAAGGGCAAGGGCTCGCCGGACTATTGGGCTGCCCGCGTGCATCCGGGTCGGATCATGTTCGAGCTCGACGGTGTGTCTGACGATGTCGCGCGCGAGGCGTTGCGGCTTGGCGCGGCGAAGTTGCCGATCAAGACGCGGGTCGTGACCCGCATCGGCAACTAACGCGGACGGCGAGAAGATTTACGCGCGCACAACCCGCGCGCCGAGGTTTGGGATTGGTGACGATGAAGGCTCAAGAGATCCGCCAGATGACGCTCGATCAGCTCGACGACGAACTCGTCAAGCTGAAGCGCGAGGCGTTCAACCTGCGCTTCCAGGCAGCCTCGGGCCAGCTCGAGAACAGCGCGCGCATTCGTACGGTCCGTCGCGACATCGCGCGGATCAAGACGATCGCGAAACAGAAGCAGTCCGGCGCGACGGCTTAAGCGGAGACGATTGATGCCAAAACGCATCCTGCAGGGCACCGTGGTGTCCGATAAAAATGACAAGACCGTCGTCGTGATGGTCGAGCGGCGCTTCAATCACCCGCTGTACAAGAAGGTGATCCGGCGCTCGAAGAAATATCAGGCACACGACGAGGCCAACTCGGCGAAGGTCGGCGAGAAGGTTCGCATCCAGGAATGCGCGCCGATCTCAAAGAATAAGCGTTGGCGGATCGTGACGGACGCGGCCGGCCAGTCGGACGGTTAGCGGCCCGGATAGAGCACACTGGCCGACAGCACACGCGACACAAAGCTGGCGCGGCTGACGGCACAAGACCCGACCGGGTCCAAGAAACGCGAAGGCCCAACGGGGTCCTTCAAACGACACGACGAACGATTGGACGACGCCAATGATCCAGATGGAATCCAACCTTGACGTTGCCGACAACTCCGGCGCGCGCCGGGTGCAGTGCATCAAGGTGATTGGCGGCTCGAAGCGCCGTTACGCGCGGATCGGCGACACGATCGTTGTCTCGGTGAAAGAGGCGATCCCCCGCGGCCGCGTGAAGAAGGGCCAGGTGATGAAAGCCGTCGTCGTGCGCACCGCCAAGGGCGTGCGCCGCGCTGACGGCTCGCTGATCCGCTTCGATGGCAACGCCGCCGTGCTCGTCAACAACAACGGCGAGCCGATTGGGACACGCATCTTCGGACCCGTGACCCGCGAATTGCGCGCGCGGAACCACATGAAGATCATTTCGCTCGCACCGGAGGTGCTGTGATGGCTGCGAAATTCCGCAAAGGCGATCGCGTGATCGTCCTCGCCGGGCGCGACAAGGGCAAGCTCGGTGAGATCATCCGCATGATCCCGACTGAGGATCGCGCGGTGGTGCGCGGCGTCAACGTCGTCCGCCGGCATCAGCGCCAGACGGCGCAGACGCAGGGCGGCATCATCAGCCGCGAGGCGCCGATCCATATTTCGAATCTGGCGCACGAAGACCCTCAGGACGGCAAGGCGACGCGCGTCGGCTTCCGCGTCGAGGGCGAAGGCGAGGACCGCCGCAAGGTTCGGTTTGCAAAACGCTCCGGCGATCTGATCCCGGAAAGGACTTGAACGAGCAATGGCACGTCAAACCAAGAAAAAGCCGCCGAGCGACGCCGGTCAGGGCAAGCGCGGCGCGAAGGCCGCAGCGTCCGGCGAGAAGCGTTCGTTCACGCGGCCTGAGGGCTACCGCCCGCGCATGAAGGAGCAGTACCTCGAGCAGGTGCGTCCGCAACTGCGCGAGAAGTTCTCCTACGCCAACGACATGATGATCCCGAGGATCGAGAAGATCGTCCTCAACATGGGCATTGGCGAAGCCGTCGCCGACCGCAAGAAGGTCGAGAACGCGGCAACCGACCTGTCGCTGATCGCGGGCCAGAAGCCGGTGACGACAAAGGCGCGGAAGTCGATCGCCTCGTTCAAGGTCCGCGAGGGCATGGCGCTCGGCGCGAAGGTGACGCTGCGCGGCGACCGGATGTTTGAGTTTCTCGACCGCCTCGTCACGATCGCGCTGCCGCGTGTGAAAGACTTCCGCGGCCTCAATGAGAAAAGCTTCGACGGTCGCGGCAACTACGCGATGGGCCTGAAAGAGCACATCGTGTTCCCGGAGATCGACTACGACAAGGTCGACGAGATCTGGGGCATGGACATCATCGTCGTCACCACGGCGAACACCGACGACGAAGCTCGCGAACTGCTGCGCGGCTTCAATTTCCCGTTCCGAACGTAAACGAGGAACCACGGTCGGCTGCGCGCCTCGCGCGGCCGGATGACCGAAAGGCCTCTGGAGGATTAGATGGCGAAAGTCTCATCGATTGAGAAAAACAAGAAGCGCCGCCGCATGGTGGAAGAGAAAGCCGACAAGCGCGCGCGCCTCAAAGAGATCATCAACGATCGCTCGAAGCCGATGGAAGAGCGGTTCGCGGCGCAGCTGAAGCTCGCCGAGATGCCGCGCAATTCATCGAAGACCCGCGTCCGCAACCGTTGCGAAGTCACCGGCCGGCCGCGCGGGTATTACCGCAAGCTCCGCATGTGCCGGAACCAGCTCCGCGAGCTCGCCTCGAACGGGCGGATTCCGGGCATGGTCAAGTCGAGCTGGTAAGTTACGGGAGGTCTGACGCGCAATGCCAATCAACGATCCCATCGGCGATTTGCTGACACGTATTCGCAATGCCCAAATGCGGCGGCGCTCGAGCCTTTCGGCGCCGGCGTCCACGCTGCGCATGCGCGTGCTCGAAGTACTGGTCGACGAAGGCTATATCCGCGGCTACACCAAGGTCGATCATGCCGACGGCAAGTCGGAAATTCAGGTCGAGCTGAAGTACAACGAAGGCCAGCCGGCGATCCGCGAGATCAAGCGGATCTCAAAACCGGGCCGGCGCGTCTACAGCGCCGTTCGTGATATCCCGACGGTCGCCAACGGCCTTGGGGTTGCGATCCTGTCGACGCCGAAAGGCGTGTTGGCGGACTGGCGTGCCCGCGAAGAGAACGTCGGCGGTGAGGTGCTCTGCAGCGTCTTCTAGGCGCTCCAGGCTAATGAACAGGTTGCGCGGCTGAAATAGAGCCGGCGCACAGATGGAAACGAGCCGGTAGGGGCGAGTAGAACGATGTCACGGATTGGCAAAAAACCGATCGCGGTGCCTGACAAGGTGACGGTGTCGATCGACGGGCAGACCGTGAAGACCAAGGGTCCGAAGGGCGAGCTGTCGTTTACGGTGCCGGACGAGATCAAGGTCGGCCAGGGCGACGACGGCATTACGGTGTCGCTCAAGGAAGACACCAAGCGCTCGCGGTCCATGTGGGGCCTTTCTCGAACGATGGTCTCGAACCTCGTCGAGGGCGTGACGGACGGCTTCTCGAAGACGCTCGAGATCCAGGGCGTCGGCTACCGCGCGCAGATGAAGGGCAAGGACCTGCAGTTGAACCTCGGGTTCAGCCATGAGGTCGTGCACAAGATGCCGGAAGGGATTGCGGCAGCGGTCAGCGGCGCGAAGCAGGAGATCATCACGGTCTCAGGCATCGACAAGCAGGCCGTTGGTCAGGTGGCCGCCGAGATCCGGGCTTACCGTCCGCCGGAGCCGTATCAGGGCAAGGGCGTGCGCTATCAGGGTGAATATATCTTCCGCAAGGAAGGCAAGAAGAAGTAGGCGACGGACATGGCAACGAACACACTATTTGAACGTCGCCGGTCGCGGGTGCGCCGGCAGCTTGCGAAGGTCGGCCGCGGACGGCCCCGGCTTTCTGTGTTTCGCTCTTCGCAACACATCTACGCGCAGATCATCGACGACACCGAAGGCCGGACCCTGGCGGCTGCGTCTTCGATTGAGAAGGACCTGCGCGGATCGCTCAAGACGGGCGCCGACAAGTCAGCGGCCGCAGAAGTCGGCAAGCTGATCGCCGAGCGCGCGTCTAAAAGCGGGATCAAAGACGTCGTGTTTGACCGCGGCGGCTATCTCTATCACGGCCGCGTCAAGGCGCTGGCTGATGCGGCGCGCGAAGGCGGCCTCAACTTTTAACGCGGCCCGATTGGGACGCAGGGAAGGACTGAACGCGTGGCACGGAATCCAGGTGGTCGCGATCGCGGCCGCGATCGCGAAGACAAATTGTGCCCCGACAAGAGCGGGCCCAATA
>JBCBXS010000001.1:18163-23821 GCA_039816475.1 Pseudomonadota bacterium
CGTCCACATCAACCGCGTGGCGAAGACGGTGAAGGGCGGTATGCGCTTCGGTTTCGCAGCGCTCGTTGTCGTGGGTGATCTGAAGGGACGTGTTGGCTTTGGTCACGGCAAAGCGCGCGAAGTGCCGGAAGCGATCCGTAAGGCCAACGAAGCTGCCCGTCGATCGATGATCCGTGTGCCGCTTCGCGAAGGCCGCACGATCCATCACGACACGCACGGTCGCCACGGGGCCGGTAAAGTCTTCCTCCGCTCGGCGCCGGCCGGAACCGGCATCATCGCCGGTGGTGCCATGCGCGCTGTCTTCGAGATGCTCGGAGTGCAGGACGTGGTCGCGAAGTCGATCGGCACGTCGAACCCCTACAACGTGATCCGCGCGACGTTCGATGCGCTGGTCCACCAGGAAAACCCACGCGCCGTCGCGTCGCGTCGCGGCAAGAAGTATGGGGATATCGTCGCCCGCCGCCGTGACGGCACGACGGAGAGCGAAGGCCAGGCGGCCCAGGCAGCTGACGCTTAAGCGAGAATTGGTTGCGCCAAGCTCGGCGCGTGAGTGAGACGACTTCGGGTGCTGTTTGCTGAGTTTGAGCAGCGCCCGCCGGGAGAACGGAACAATGGCTGAGACTGCCAGCGGAAAGACCGTGACGGTCGAACAGTATGCAAGCCCGCTCCGCCGCGATGCGCGACAGCGGGCGACGCTCGTCGGTCTCGGCCTGAACAAAGTCAACCGGCGCCGCACGCTGAAGGACACACCGGAAGTGCGCGGCATGATCCGCAAGCTGCCGCATCTGGTTCGCGTCGTCGACGACCAGGCCTGACAGAGGGCCGGGTGACCGCACCCGGTGCACCACGATCATAAGCCGCGCTCCAGCGCGGCATTGCAATGACGCCAGACCGCGATCCGCGCGGCGGCCATGAAGGAACGCTCGAAGATGCGTCTCAACGAACTCAGAGATCGGCCAGGTGCCAACAAGAAGCGCGTCCGCGTCGGTCGCGGCATCGGCTCAGGCCTTGGCAAAACCGCAGGGCGCGGCGTCAAAGGTCAGAAGTCGCGTTCAGGTGTTTCGATCCGCGCATTCGAAGGCGGTCAGATGCCGCTCTATCGGCGTCTGCCGAAGCGCGGGTTCAGCAAGTACAACCGCAAGGATTGGAACGAGCTGACGATCGACGCGCTGAACCGTGCGATCGAGGCTGGCAAGATCGCCGGCGATCAGGAAATCGATCTGGCAGGTCTCTGCGCCGCCGGTGTCCTCCGCCGCCCGAAAGACGGTGTGCGCCTGATTGGCAACGGCGAGGTCGCGAAGGCCGTAAAGCTGAAGCTCGATCACGCCACGGCAGGGGCCAAAGCCGCGGTTGAGAAAGCCGGTGGTTCGGTCACGATCGTGGAGCCTAAGGTCAACGCTGCCGACGAAGAAAAGCGCCAGAAGACCGCTGCGAAGAAGGCAGAAAAGGCGAAGTAGTCGACCGTCAGACCCGCGCGGCCCGGACGCTGGTCCGCCATCGTCTGAGAGCCAATCGCCGACACCGTAATGTCAGTTCGATGCGGACGTTGGCGGATATACGACAAGAGCCCATATCCAGGCGAAGCGCACGGATGATGGCATTGGAGACGTGACATGGCGTCAGCAGCCGAACAACTCGCGGCGAATGTCAGTTGGAGCGCCTTCTCGAAGGCCGACGAACTGAAACGGCGCATCCTATTCACGCTCGGCGCGCTGCTCGTCTATCGCTTCGGCACATTCATCCCGCTTCCCGGCATCAACGGCGAAGCCTACGCCGAAACGTTCCGCCAGATGTCCGGCGGGATCATCGACATGTTCTCGATCTTCTCCGGCGGAGCGGTCGAGCGGATGGCGATCTTCGCGCTCAACATCATGCCGTACATCTCGGCATCGATCATTATGCAGCTGATGCAGAACGTCGATAAGCGGCTTGAGGCGCTTAAGAAAGAAGGCGAGCAGGGCCGCAAGACGCTTAACCAGTACACCCGCTACCTCACCGTGCTGCTCGCAGCCGTGCAAGCCTACGGCATCGCAATCGGTCTTGAAGGCTCGACGAACGCGGCCGGTCAGGTCGTCGAGAACCCAGGCTGGTTCTTCCGGCTTTCGACCGTCATCACCCTCGTCGGCGGAACGATGTTCCTCATGTGGCTCGGCGAGCAAATCACTGCGCGCGGCGTCGGCAACGGCATCTCGCTCATTATTTTCGCCGGGATCGTTGCAGCGCTTCCGGGCGCACTCGGCAACCTGTTCACGCTTGCTGAGCGCGGCAGCCTGTCGACGTTCCTCCTGCTCGGCATCCTCGCCGTCATGATCGCCGCGATCGTCGTCATCGTCTTCTTCGAGCGCGCACAGCGGCGCCTGCTCGTGCAGTATCCGAAACGACAGGTCGGCAACCGGATGTTCCAGGGGGACAACAGTCACCTGCCGCTGAAGCTCAACACCGCAGGCGTTATTCCGCCGATCTTTGCCTCATCGCTTCTGCTGCTGCCGATGACGGCTGCGCAGTTTGCCGTCGCGCCCGGAACCGAGCCGCCCGAGTGGCTGCAGTGGGTGACGACCGGTCTCGGCTATGGCCAGCCGTTGCATATGGCGATCTACGTCGTCCTGATCGTGTTCTTCTGCTTCTTCTACACAGCCGTCGTGTTCAATCCGGCTGAGACCGCCGACAACCTTCGCAAGTACGGCGGCTTCCTGCCTGGCCGCAGACCCGGTGCGCAGACGGCCCAGTACATCGACTACGTGCTCACACGGATCACTGTCGTCGGCGCCGTTTATCTTGCAGCGGTCTGTTTGCTACCGGAGCTGATGATTTCATTCGCCGGCGTGCCCGCAGGCATCGGGGTGATCCTCGGCGGAACATCGCTACTGATCGCCGTCAGCGTGACGATGGATACGGTCGCGCAGGTGCAATCGCATCTGATCGCCCAGCAGTACGAAGGGCTCATCAAGAAATCGAACCTTCGTGGCGGCAAGAGCAAGCGATGAACCTGATTTTGCTTGGGCCTCCGGGGGCCGGGAAGGGGACGCAGGCCAAACGCCTTGAGCAGTCTCACGGACTGGTCCAGCTTTCGACCGGCGACATGCTGCGCGCAGCGGTCGAGGCGCAAACCGAAGTCGGCCGGGCAGCTCAGGCGATCATGGCCGCGGGCGGTCTCGTTTCCGATGACATCGTCATCCAAATCATCGCTGACCGCATCCGCGAGCCGGACTGTAAGGACGGGTTCATCCTCGACGGCTTTCCGCGGACGCTCGCGCAGGCAGCCGCCCTCGACGGTCTTCTCGCCGAGCACGGCAAGACGCTTTCGGCGGTCATCGAACTGAAGGTGGACGACGGCGCGCTGGTCGAGCGGATTTCCGGGCGCTTCACCTGTGCCAACTGCGGCGCCGGCTATCATGACGTGTTCAAGCTGCCGAAGACGTCGGGCGTCTGCGACCAGTGCGGCAGCACGGAGTTCAAGCGCCGCCCGGACGACAACGCCGAGACCGTGCAGACGCGCCTTCTCGCCTATTACCGCGAGACGGCACCGCTGATCGGCTACTACTTCGCGAAGTCAAAGCTTCGTTCCGTCGACGGAATGGGCGACATCGAAAGCGTATCGGCCCAGATCGAAGGGGTGATTTCGACCGTCTGATGAGGGTGGCGGCATGCCGCAACATTCGCCGTTGACGCGTGCTGTCGCGACAACTAGAACGCTGCGATCACATGACGCATCCTGGAGAATTGCGACCATCAGCGGGTGGGCGCAGCCCTGCGTAATCCGGCTCCGGCAGTCACCCGGCGCGGCGAACCAGGACACCGACAGAATTGATCAGTTGCGGCACGCACTTACGCGTGCGCTGAGGAGACCGAATTGGCTCGTATTGCTGGCGTTAACATTCCAACGCAGAAGCGTGTCCCGATCGCGCTTCAGTACATCCACGGGATCGGCCCGCGGTTCGCGAACGAAATCTGCACGAAGGTCGGCATTCCGCCGGAGCGGCGTATCAACGAACTGAGCGACGCTGAAGTGCTGCAGATCCGCGAGACGATCGACCGCGATTACATGGTCGAAGGCGACCTCCGCCGTGAAGTCGCGATGAACATCAAGCGCCTGATGGACCTCGGTTGCTATCGCGGCTTGCGGCATCGTCGTGGTCTGCCGGTCAACGGTCAGCGCACGCATACGAATGCGCGGACCCGAAAGGGTAAAGCCGTGCCGATCGCCGGCAAGAAGAAGGCGACCCGCTAGCGCGCTCGCTCTGACCACATACATCGCGCGCCACGTCTCACTGGCGCGCCACGCTTCAGTCAGTCAAACGGACACCAATGGCCAAGGACACCCAGCGCGGCAAAGTTCGCCGCCGCGAACGCAAGAACATCTCGTCGGGCATCGCGCACGTGAACTCGACGTTCAACAACACGATGATCACGATCACCGACGCGCAGGGCAATGCGATCTCATGGTCGTCTGCCGGCACGATGGGGTTCAAAGGATCGCGGAAGTCGACGCCGTTCGCAGCTCAGATGGCCGCGGAAGACGCCGGCAAGAAAGCCGCCGAACACGGCATGCGGACGCTCGAAGTTGAAGTCTGCGGTCCGGGCTCCGGCCGTGAGAGCGCGCTGCGTGCGCTGTCTGCCGCGGGCTTTCAGATCACCTCGATCCGCGATGTGACGCCGATCCCGCACAACGGCTGCCGCGCGCGGAAGCGCCGCCGCGTCTGATGCTTCGGTCTGCCGGGTCGCTGCACGCCGCGATGCCGACAGACTCACGACCCAACAGGCCGGCGCCGATACCTCACACACGAGGCTCGGCGTCGGCATTTGCCATTCCAGGCAGTGCCGCCGGCAGCCCTCCGGCCCGAGCACGCCCAACCCGAGCGAGGACCCATGCCCGATAGCGTTTTGCAGAAAAACTGGCAGGACTTGATCAAGCCGACGCAGTTGAACATTTCGCCGGACCGCAGCACCATCGGAGCCGCGATCGTCGTCGCTGAACCGCTTGAGCGGGGCTTCGGCATGACACTCGGCAACGCGCTGCGCCGCGTTCTGCTGTCGTCGCTGCAGGGAGCCGCGATCACGTCGGTCAAGATCGACAGTGTCCTCCATGAGTTCTCGTCGATCGCAGGCGTCCGTGAGGACGTCACCAACATCATCCTCAACATCAAGGACATCGCGCTCCGGGTGCACTCGGAAGGCACCAAGCGGATGGTCCTGCGGAAGGAAGGCCCGGGCGCGGTCACGGCTGGCGATATCGAGCTGTCGTCCGACGTTGAAGTCCTGAACCCTGACCAGATCATCTGCCACCTCGACACTGAGGCTGCGATCCGGATGGAGTTCACGGCCGACATCGGTAAAGGCTACGTTCCGGCGGATCGGAACCGTCCGGAAGACGCGCCGATCGGACTGATCCCGGTCGACAGCCTGTACAGCCCGGTGCGCCGTGTGTCCTATCGGGTCGAGAACACCCGTGAGGGCCAGATCCTCGATTACGACAAGCTGATTATGACGGTGGAGACGGACGGTTCGGTCCGCGCTGAAGACGCCGTCGCGCTCGCAGCCCGCATCCTTCAGGATCAGCTCTCGGTGTTCATCAACTTCGAAGAGCCCGAGAAGCAGGTTGAGGAACGCCCGCATCCGGAGCTGTCGTTCAACGCGGCGCTACTGAAAAAGGTCGACGAG
>JBCBXS010000200.1:0-5224 GCA_039816475.1 Pseudomonadota bacterium
GGCGAACGCGTTGCCCTTCTGCGATTTCCGTTCACGCGCGCCAACGACGATGCCTGCGATCCGCCCGGCTTTTGAGCCAGCTCTTGCCGCCTCCATGAACTCAGCCTGGGTGACGATCTTCTCGCGCGTCAGAACCGAGCGGTACTCATCAAGCGGGTGACCGGACAGATAGAATCCGATGGCCGAGAACTCGCGGTCCAGCCGCTCCATTGGCGACCACGACTTCGTCGATTTGAGATCGAGCGTCGCTGGCCCGCCGCCGTTGCCGCCGCCGAACAGGTCCTCGATCCCGGTCTCGGCGTTGTTTGCAAGCCGGTTCGAAAGCGCGAGCATCTGCTCGGCGTTGTCGTGGGCCTCCGCGCGACCGAGACCGACGCAATCGAACGCACCTGCCGACGCCAGCATTTCAAGCGAGCGTTTGTTAACGGCCTTTGCGTTCAGCCGTCGCGAGAAGTCAGAGGCATCCGCGAACGGCCCTTCAGCTGTTCTCGCATCCACAATCGTCTGAACCGCGCCTTCGCCGACGTTCTTCAGAGCGGCAAGCGCATATCGGATCGGGCGTTTCGCTGTCTCGTCGGCCGGCGGCTCAACTGAGAACGCAACGGCCGATGCATTGATGCACGGCGGGCGGACTTCGATGCCATTGACGTGCGCTTCGGCGGCGAACACGGCGAGCTTTTCGGTGTTCGCCAGATCAAGCGTCATTGAAGCTGCAAGGAACTCCTCGCAGTAGTTCGCCTTGAGGTAGGCCGTGTGATAGGCGACCAGCGCGTAGGCTGCCGCGTGTGACTTGTTGAAGCCGTAGCCCGCAAACTTATCGACAAGCTCGAAGATGTAGGCGGCGTCCTCCTTCTTGACGCCATTCGCGACCGCGCCGGTGACAAACTCCGCCTGCTGCTGCGCCATCGCAGCCTTATCTTTCTTGCCCATCGCGCGGCGAAGCACATCGGCCTTTCCGAGCGAGTAGCCGGCCATCACCTGCGCGATCTGCATCACCTGTTCCTGATAGATAATCACCCCGTAGGTCTCGCGCAGGATGTCCTTGAGCATCGGATGCAGGTAGTCCGGCGTCTCGTTCCCGTGCTTGCGCGCGATGTAGGTCGGAATGTTGCTCATCGGGCCCGGCCGATAGAGCGCGACCATCGCGATGATGTCCTCGAAACGGTCGGGCTTGAGCTGCTTCAGGCTCTCGCGCATCCCCTGGCTTTCAAGCTGGAACACGCCGACGGTGTCAGCCCGCGCAAGCATCTCGTACGACGCGCGGTCATCGAGCGGCAGCCTGGCAAGATCGATATCAATGCCGCGCCCGGTGCGGATGAGGTCCACCGCGGTCTCAAGCACCGTCAGCGTCTTAAGGCCGAGGAAGTCGAACTTCACGAGGCCGGCAGCTTCAACAAGCTTCCAATTGAACTGCGTGATCGGGAAATTCGATCGCGGATCGCGATAGAGCGGCACCAATTCATCGAGTGGGCGATCGCCGATGACCATGCCGGCTGCGTGCGTGGATGCGTGCCGGTAGAGACCTTCGAGCTTTTGGCCGATCTCCAGGAGTTCAGCGACCGCCGGATCGCTGTCGCGCTCATCCTGCAAGCGCGGTTCGTCTTCGATCGCCTCCGGCAACGTCACCGGGTTCGCCGGGTTGTTCGGCACCATCTTACACAGACGATCGACCTGCCCGAAGGGCATCTGCAGAACGCGGCCAACGTCGCGGAGTACGGCGCGCGCCTGCAACTTCCCGTGGGTGATGATCTGGGCGACCCGGTCGTGGCCGTACTTCTGCTGGACGTAACGGATGACTTCGTCGCGACGGTCCTGACAGAAGTCGATGTCGAAGTCCGGCATCGAGATACGTTCGGGGTTCAGGAAGCGTTCGAAGAGCAGGCCGAACTGCAGCGGATCGAGATCGGTGATCGTCAGCGACCAGGCAACGACCGATCCGGCACCTGAGCCACGGCCGGGCCCGACTGGAATGCCCTGGCCTTTGGCCCACTGGATGAAGTCGGCGACGATGAGAAAGTAGCCGGGGAAACCCATCTTCTCGATGACGCCAAGCTCGAAAGCGAGACGGTCTTCGTAGTCGTTGCGCGAATGGCCTTCGGCGGGAGGCGCCTGTTCGAGGCGCTGCTTGAGGCCTGCGCGCGCCTGTCGGGCGAGTTCATCTGCCTCGGCGCGAAGCTGGTCTTCTTTGCTTGCACCGTCACCGGCGGAGACAAACCGCGGCAGGATCGGGTTTTTGCCCAAGGGGCGATAAGTGCAGCGCTTTGCAATTTCTGACGTGTTTTCGATCGCCTCGGGCAGGTCAGCAAACAAGGCTGCCATCTCGTCGGCGGACTTCAGATAGTGCTCACGCGTGACGCTCCGACGTTCGTCCTCGACGATGTAGCGGCCGTCGGCGATGCAGAGCAGGGCATCGTGCGCTTTGTGGTCTGACGGCGTCGCGAAATAGACCTCGTTTGTCGCGACCAGCGGCAGGCCAAGATCGTACGCGCGCGTGACGAGCGCCCCCTCGATGGCCTTCTCACTTTGAACGCCGTGACGCTGCAGTTCAACGTAGAGCCTATCACCGAAGGCTTTGTGGAGCCGCTTCAGTCGTGCGTCGGCGACGCTTGCCTGCCCCGCGGCCAGCGCTTCGTTGATGGGCCCAAGCGGGCCACCTGTAAGGGCGATGAGACCGTCCGCTTGGGCCTCGACGCGCGTCACCGCGACATGCGGCTCGGCCGTCTCATCCGGATCGAAAAATGCCTGGCTCGCGAGCTTCATCAGGTTCGCGTAGCCGGACTCGTTCATCGCAAAGAGTGCGATACGCCCATCGCCCGACTGCGGCGCAGCAGCAACCGGCGAATAGCGATCCGCCGACGTCTCTTCGAAGTCGACAGATAGCGAGATGCCGGCAATCGGCTGAATTCCGACGCTCGCAAGCTTGTCCGAGAACTCGAGGATGCCGAACAGGTTGTTCGTATCCGTAAGACCGATCGCACTGAAGCCGTGCCCCTTGGCGAGATCGACCATCCGTTTGACCGGCAGCGCACCTTCGAGCAGCGAATACGCCGAGTGCACCTTGAGATGCACGAACGCGGCGACCGGACCCTGGTCGGCCGTCCCCGCACCGTCGCCGGCGTCTTTGATGTCGCGTGCTCGAATCGGTTTGTTCATGGGGCGCTTTACGACAGTCTCTTTGGGCAGACGAGCGCGCGGATTGCGCCAGCGCGCGGGACCTGTGAACACGCGCCTTTCGCGCCGCACTGGCACCGGAACGGGCGCGCGTTAGCCACTTTATGTGCCGTTTCGCGACCGGAATTTGAAGGTTCGCTGAGCCTGTGCCATCGGTTGCCGCGCAACGCGAAGGGACGGAGCAGCATGGGCAAACCCATCGTCGGCGTCATCGGCAGCGCGCGGCAGCTCGAAGGCCGCTTCCAGGTCCAGATGGTCGGTGCGCGCAACATGCGCGCGGTCGCCGACGTTGCCGGCGCCCTGCCTCTGATGTTCGCAGGCCACCCTCGCATCACCGACGTCGAGGCGCTGCTTGAGACGGCCCACGGCATCCTGCTGACCGGCGGCCGCGCGAACGTCCATCCGACGCATTTCGAAGCCGAGCCGACGGAAGCCTACGAGCCCTACGACCAACGCCGTGACGACGTCGCCCTCGAAGTCTCACGCCGCGCCGTCGATCTCGGATTGCCGCTGCTCGGCATCTGCCGCGGGCTGCAGGAGATGGCCGTTGCGTTCGGCTCGACGCTGCATCCGGAAGTTCGCGAATTGCCCGGCCGGATGAACCACCGCATGCCGCGCCTTGAGACCGGTGAGATCCATCCCGATCCGAACGTCATCTTCGCGGACCGTCACGATGTCCGCTTCGTCGAAGACGGCTTATTCGCGAAGCTGCTCGGCGACACGGTCGTGCGGGTCAACTCGCTGCACGGCCAAGCGATCCTGGAGCCGGGTCCACGTGTGATCATCGAAGGCCGGGCCGACGACGAGACTATCGAGGCAATCCGGATCGCCGATGCGCCCGGCTTCGCGCTCGGCATCCAGTGGCACGCCGAGTGGGACCCGCAGACCAACCCGGTCAACCGCGCAGTCTTCGAAGCGTTCGGTGATGCCATTCGCGTCTATGCCGATCAGCGCGGCTGAGGCGATCGCGGAGACGGCCGCGAGCGGACGCGTTCAGCACTCCGGGAGATTGACGGCGAGGCCGCCTCGGCTCGTTTCCTTGTAGCGTTCGTCCATGTCGCGGCCGGTCTGCCGCATCGTCTCGATGCAGGCATCCAGTGGCACGACATGATCGCCATCGCCACGAAGCGCCAGCGAGGCTGCCGCCACCGCCTTGGTCGCACCGAGACCGTTCCGCTCAATGCAGGGGACCTGCACCAGACCGCCAACGGGATCGCAGGTCATGCCGAGGTGATGTTCCAGCGCGATCTCAGCCGCGTTCTCGATCTGCGCGTTCGTCCCGCCGAGCGCCGCACAGAGACCGGCCGCCGCCATCGCCGCTGCCGATCCGACTTCGCCCTGGCAGCCGACTTCGGCCCCTGAGATCGACGCGTTGTGCTTGATCAGCCCACCGATTGCAGCCGCAGTCAGCATGAACGTCTCGATGCCGTCCGGTGCGGCGCCGACGCAGTGGTCGCGGTAGTATCGGAGGACAGACGGGACGACGCCTGCTGCGCCGTTGGTCGGAGAGGTCACAACCTTCCCGCCGGCGGCGTTCTCCTCGTTCACTGCCATCGCATAAACGTGCAGCCACTCGGCCAGCGCGTGCGGCTGTGCCGCGTTCGACCCGCGTTCGGCCATCAGCGAGTCATGGATCTGCTTCGCACGGCGGCGGACCTTTAGCCCACCCGGCAGGATCCCGTCCGTTTCCATCCCGCGATCGATACAAGCGTTCATTTCGGTGACGATGGCGTCGAGCCGCGCGCGAACCGCCGGCCGGCTTCCGTGAACGGCGGCCTCGTTTGCCGCTTTCATGTCAGCGATCGAAAGGCCTGCATCCGCGCCCATGCGCAGCATCTCGGCGGCCGTCGCGAACGGATACGGGATGCCCGCTTCGGCGACGTCGGCATGACCCGCGTCGGGCGATGTTGCGCGCTCGCCGAGTTCGCGATCCGTCATCACGAAACCGCCGCCGATGGAGTAGTAGGTCTCTTCGTGGCGGAGATGACCGTCGGCATCGCAGCAGCGGAAGACGAGACCGTTGGCGTGGCCGTCCAGCGGCGGGCCGAAATCG
>JBCBXS010000201.1:0-5216 GCA_039816475.1 Pseudomonadota bacterium
CGTGCCAAGCGCGATCAGGGCGTACTTCGATCCCTCGTCGATCCCGAACCAGATGACGAACAGCGGCAGCAGCGCGATCTTCGGCACGGGGAAGATCGCAGCGACGAGCGGGACAAGCCCTGCGCGTGCGATCGAGAACAGCCCGATCGCGAGACCGGTGGCGATCCCGGTCGCGACGCCAAGCGCAGCGCCGACGACAAGTCGCGTCAGCGACGGGATCAGATGCGCCCAGAGCATGCCGCTTTGCCAGAGCTCGACAAACGTGAGGCCGACATCGGAAGGGCGTGGCAGCGTAAGCTTTGAAACCCAACCGGTGCGCGTGCCCCACTCGATGAGCGCCAGCAGGACTACGAACACGACAGGCCCGATCCAGCCGATGGCGCGTGGCCGAAATCCGCCGCCCCGGAACGGCACTTCGCGGGAGGCGCTGTCGGGCGTCGCAGTTCGTTTCGAAGCGCGAGCCTGACCGCCAGCTTCTGAGCGTGCGGCGTTGGCGCCGCCATCCGCGGCGATGGTCGCGTCCGCTTCAGGCATTGATCGCCTCCCGGTCGGCGGCGACGACCTCCTCGCGCATCAACGACCAGAGCTGTTGCTCGCAGGTTTTGAGCGCCGGGTCGGACCGGCGCCGCTCGCCAAGCGGCGTGCTGATCTCGATGATCTCGCGGATGCGACCCGGCCGCCGCGACAGGACCACGACCGCGTGACCGAGCCGGACGGCTTCGGCGAGGTTGTGGGTCACGTAGACCGACGTGAAGGGCTGGCGCTCGTAGAGGCTTACGAGGTCCTCGATCAGAAGCTCGCGCGTCTGGCTGTCGAGCGCGGATAGCGGTTCGTCCATCAACAGGACGGCGGGGCGGACGGCGAGCGCCCGGGCAATGGCAACGCGTTGCTTCATCCCGCCGGAAAGCTGGCGCGGGAGCAAATCGCGGTAGCCGGTGAGCTTCGTGCGGGTCAGAACATCGTCGATGATCGCATTGGCTGCGGCACCGCGGATGCCATGGTCCTCGAGCACAAGCGAGATGTTTCCGGCCGCCGTCCGCCAGGGCAGCAGCGCGAAGTCCTGAAAGACATAGGTCAACGGGTTCAGGCAGTCCGGCGGCGGCGCGCCCACCTGCAGGACGCGGCCGGCCGTGGGCCGTTCGAGCCCGCCGATGATCCGCAGCAACGTGGACTTGCCGCAACCGGAGGGCCCGACGAGGCAAACGATCTGATTGGCACCGATCGAGAGATCGATGTCGCTCAGGACCGAACGCCCGTCATAGGCGTGCTCGATCCCTTCGAGTGCGAGATCCATGCGCTTGCCCGGCTCTGCGCGGCGACCGTGCGGCCGCTACAGCGTCTTGACGTAGGACGGATCGACCAGCGTCTCGAAGGTGATGCTGTCTTTGACGAGCTTCTCGGCCTTGAACCAATTGAGCTGGTCGGTGACCGACTTCGCGTTCAGCGCCGCGCCTTCGTTAATCCGCATCGCGCCGTTGATGATGCTGCCGCGCGCCTTTTCGTAGGGGCGGCTTGTGTAGACGTATTTGTGGATGAGCTTGACCATCTCTTCCATCGCCTCGTCACCCTTGGTGCGATCGACAAGCGCAGCGTTGAAGTCAGCGGCCCCGCGCGAAAAGGCGCGCAGGAAGGCTTCCGTTTTCTGACGCTCCTTCGCGGCGTTGTTCGCGGATGTGAATACGGTGGTGACCTGATAGTCCGGCAGATAATCAGCGACGTCGCCGATGATCTTGACAGCCCCGCCACCGGCGAGCGCCTTTGCGATATGCGGGACGATCGACCAGGCATCGACCTGGCCGGACTTCAGCGCGCCGATAATCGCGCCGACCTTCTGCAGCGGTTTGTAGGAGACCTTCACGCCTTCAGCGCCGGAGATCTTTGAACCCATGTAGTGGAACGATGAGCCGGTCTGCGTCACGGCAAACGTCTTCCCGTCCAGCGCTTTCGGTGACGTAAGCCCTGCTTCGAACGCCTTGTTCGATGCGAGGATCTTCTGCCCGTCGATGCCTTTCTCCTCCGACAGCGCACCGCCGATCACCTTGGCAGCACCTTTGTCGGCCAGCGACACGAGGCCGCCTGAGACGGCCGTTACCGCGTAGTCGGCATCGCCGGACGCGATCGCAACGGCCATCGGTTGGGCTGCCTGGAAGAATTTGAACTCAACGTCGAAGCCCTCGTCGGCGAAATACCCGCGCTCGAACGCGACGAAGCTCGCAGCATGGCTCGTGAAGCGGAGCGCACCGACTTTGAGCTTCGTCTTTGCGAAGGCCGAAGTCGGTAACAGGGGAAGGGCGGCCGTGCTGCCGAGCAGGCCAAGCGCGCGGCGGCGCGAGAGCGTCGTCATAGGACTTCCTCCGAAGGGTCAGTGCTCCCGCCCGTCGGTTCAAGTGCGCGGGCGGTTCAGCTGGTAGTCGAGATGCGCGCGGACCATAGGCCATTCCGGCGCTGTGATCGAGTAGACGGCGGTGTCCCGAAGCGTGCCGTTTGCCATAACCATATGCGCGCGGAGCACACCGTCGAGCTTCGCACCCAGCCGTTCGATCGCGCGGCGGCTCTGATGGTTGATGAAATGCGTGCGGAACTCGACCGCGATGCAGTCGAGCGTTTCGAAGGCGTGGCCGAGCAGGAGCCGTTTCGCCTCGGTGTTGAGGGCGGTCCGCTGGACGGACGCTGCATACCAGGTCGAGCCGATTTCGACGCGGCGGTTTGCAGCATCGATGTTCATGTAAGTCGTCATGCCGACGGCGCGGCCGGTGTCGGGCTGGACGACAGCGAACGGCAGCATGGAACCGGCTCGGCGGAGGGTGAGGCGCCTGGCGATTTCGGCCGCGACGCCGTCTGGGGCGGGAACGCTTGTGTACCAGAGGTCTGCGAGGTCGCCGTCTGCTGCGGCCGCCTTCAGGTCGTCTTCGTGTCTCTGGCCGAGGGGTTCGAGCGTGACGTGTCGGCCGCGCAATGTGACCTCAGGCGGCCACGGCGCGGTACCGTCGCCCGTGTCAGTCATCTTTCTTGTTCGCGAGGATCTCGGTCATCTTGTCATCGACGAACTCACCAACGCAGTCGGTCAGCGCCTGCATGTGCGCCTCTTCCTCGAAGAAGTGGTTCGCGTCGGGGATGATCTTATGATGCAGGATGATCCCTTTTTGCACCTTCGTCTTGACCGAGAGTTCGGCGACGGCCGCTGACGGGACGACGCGGTCGCGTTCGCCATTTACGAGCAGGCCCGAGGCCGGGCACGGCGCGAGGAACGAGTAGTCGTAAAGGTTGGCCGGCGGCGCAACGCAGATGAAGCTGTCGATCTCCGGACGACGCATCAGAAGCTGCATTGCAATCCAGGTCCCGAACGAGACACCGACGATCCAGCACGCCTTGCTGTCGGGCTTCGCGACCTGCAGCCAGTCGAGGGCAGAGGCCGCATCGGAGAGTTCGCCCGGTCCGTTGTCGAAATAGCCCTGACTGCGCCCGACGCCGCGGAAGTTGAAACGCAGCACGGAGAAGCCGCGCTCTGCGAACGTGTAATAGAGATTGTAGACGACCTGATTGTTCATCGTGCCGCCGAACTGCGGATGCGGATGCAGGATCAGCGCGATGGGGCTGTCGGAGGCGGGCTCGTGGTGATAGCGCGCTTCGAGACGTCCGACGGGTCCGTTGATGATCAGTTCAGGCATGAAAGCTCCGCGATGGGTGCGCCCGGTCTGGCGGGGCGCGGCTTGACCGTCCGGGCCCGCCCTTCCATATCGCGAGCGGGGCCGACGCTGTGTCGGGTGAGAATTCGGCGGCGCCTCCTTAGCACAAGCGGACTTGCTGGATGCAAGCGGCGGTTGCGGCCACCGAGGACCATCAGTCAGCAGCAGCTCTCTCCGGCCAACAAAGGCGCATGACCGCGATCCGCACCTATCTCGACTTCAACGCGACGGCGCCGCTTCGGGCGGAAGCGCGCGCGGCGATGCTGAGCGCCGCGGAAGAGGCCGGCAACGCGTCGTCGGTCCACGCGGAAGGCCGGCGCGCGCGGGCGATTATCGAAGATGCCAGGGAGGCGGTTTCGCGTCTGGCCGGATGTGAGCCGGCTGAGGTCGTCTTCACGTCCGGGGCGACCGAGACCAACAACTGGGTGACCAGCGCTGACTGGGACACAATCGTCTATGCCGACATCGAGCATGACAGCGTGCTCGAGCCGATCGAGGCGTCGCGGTCGGCGACAATCAAGATGAATGTCGATCAGGATGGCGTGGCTGACGTGAGCCGGGTGGCCGAACACGTCCTGATCGGGTCGGCCGACCTTGGGCGCGATCTCGTCACGCTTCAGCTCGCCAACAGCGAAACCGGCGTCCTGCAGGACGTTGCATCGATTGGTGCGTTCTGCCGTGCCCACGGTGTGACGTCGCACTGCGATGCGGTGCAGGCGCCGGGGCGCGTTCCGATCGACTTCCGCGAGCTGGGCGTCGATCTCATGAGCCTGTCCGCGCACAAGCTTGGCGGTCCGCAGGGCATTGGCGCGCTCATTATCCGCGACGGTTTTGACCTGAAGGCTGCCTTCCGCGGCGGCGGTCAGGAACGCCGGCGTCGCGCTGGGACGGAGAACGTGGCGGCGATCGCGGGCTTCGGTGCGGCGGCGACGGCTGCCAAGCATGACCTGATGGCGGCTGAGCGAATGGCGGCAATGCGCGACCGGCTCGAGCAGGGCATGCTCGAAGGCTTGCCGGATGCTGTGGCAATCGGCGCGGCCGTTCGGAGACTGCCGAACACGACCTGCGTCGCGGTTCCGGGTCAGAAAGCGGAGACACTCGTCATCAAGCTAGACCTCGCGGGCTACGCGATTAGCGCGGGTTCGGCCTGTTCGTCGGGCAAGGTTGGCAACAGCCGGGCGCTTGCTGCGATGGGCGTTTCCAAGGCGCGCGCAAACGCCGCGATCCGGGTCAGCTTGGGTTGGACGACCTCCGAAACTAGTTTAGAACCATTCTTAACTACATGGCGCCGGGTCACCGGCGTCAGCGCGTAGAAGCAGGCGATCTGCCGCTCTCGACACGCGCCCGAACCCGACCCATTTCAATGGTCTAAAGGCCAGGGAGACAAAGATGCCGGCAGTCGAAGCCACCATCGAGCAAGTTAAGTCGATTGATGTCGATCAGTACAAATACGGCTTCAATACCGACGTGGAGATGGTCAAGGCGCCGAAGGGTCTGAACGAGGACATCGTCCGCTTCATCTCCGAGAAG
>JBCBXS010000202.1:0-5200 GCA_039816475.1 Pseudomonadota bacterium
CGGCGACACCCTGCGGAATGTACTCTTCCGTTTTGCACGAGCAGCCTTTGACGAACTCTTTGCGGTATTTGAACGCCGTATTGAGCTGCGTGTAGGTCGAGTTGTCTGACACAGACACCATCTGGTCGATCGAGCTTCCCGGGTTTTGGTAATAATAGAGCCCGGTCGGCGCGGCGCAGCGTTGCTGGCAGGCCTCCGCATCCCGGTCGAAGTAGTTCGGGAGCGTCGAGAAGCTCACCGGAAAATAGTAGCCGTCGCAGAGGCGGACGCACAGGGTCCGGTACGTGGCGAAGGCGAGCCCGCGATAGTTGTTTTGCCGCCCGCCGATTGCGCGCCCCTCATCTTCGAAGAAAGCTGCGAACGGGTTGTTGCTGCGGTTGATCCGCCGCGCCTGCTGTTCATAGGCCGGGCCGCATCGGTTGCGCGCGAGCTCAAGCAGAAGGTCGTTCTGGAGCTGCTGCCGATTCGATGAGGACGAGCGTGCGAGCTGGGCTTCGGTGTCCTGCGCTGCCTGTCGCGTGCGCTGCAGGCGCCGGTAGGTCGAAACACACACACGCGTATTGCGCAGCGTGCGCTGGAAGAAGAATTCATCCCAGCAATCGCGGCTTTCAAGCTGCCGTTCGAGGCGACGTTCCTGCTGGCGATGTCCGCGCAGCGCCTGTCGCAGGGAGGCGCGCTGATCGCCGCCGGTACGCCCGCGGTTGACCTCGTTGGCAAGCCGCCGCTCAAGCTGAAGGCAGACGTTTGAGGCCCGTTGGCCGCCGTAGCGCTGCTGAAACGCTTCGGGCCGCGGACGTTGCTGACGCGGGGCGACAGGACGCTGACGGCGTTGCTCGCGCGTCTCGGTTTCCCAAGGCCAGCGCCAGTCCTGCGCAATCGCCGGAACGCCAACCAGGGCCGAGCCGACCACGATCGCGGCAACAGCGAGCGTTCGTCTGGGGCTCGGCGCACTTGAGATCGGGCGTTGGCGTTTCGGCATCAGGCGTGACCATCCTGTCGACCGAAGCAGCACAACCGCGTTTCGGGCTGCCCAGCTTCGCCGTCCAAAGGTATGTTCGGCATAGAAATCGGTCGCTATGAGGTCAATGGAGCCGAATTGCGGCACTGTGTATGGCCGTTCCCGAACGGTGATCTTCATGAGCACCGCGCGACACGGCGATCCGGGCCAAACGCTACAGTGATGGGAACTTAAGATGGCAGACCGTGCCGCAATGGCCGCCGAGCGACTTCTGACCCTGCGCAGCTCCGGCGAGACCGTCACCGAGTTGCCGTCGGACCTTCAGCCCCGCGATGTCGCCGAGGCCTACGAGGTCCAGGACCGGATGGTTGCCCTGCGCGACGAGCCGATTGCCGGCTGGAAGATCGGTGCGACGTCGGCTGCGATCCAGGAACTGCTCGGCGTGTCGGAGCCGATTGCAGGGCCGCTGTACGCATCAACGATGTTTCCGTCGCCTGCAGAGCTGAAGGCTGCAGACTTCCGCCACTACGCAATCGAGTGCGAGTTCGCGTTCCGCATCGGGACGTCACTTGCCGTGGGAGATGGGCTCTACGACCAAGAGGCAGTGTCTGCGGCTGTTGACGCAGTCGTGCCCGCGATCGAGCTGATCAGCCCCGTCTTCGAAAGCCCGCTGAAGGGCTACTTCCCGTCGCGGATCGCAGATGGCGCGATGAGTGCCGGCATCGCATTGGGCCCAGCAACGGAGGTCTCGGGCGCGCCTGATCTGACAGCCAGTGACGTGACGCTTACAGTCGATGGCGACGAGACCGCCAAAGGCAACGGCGCGCTCGTGCTCGAGGACCCGCGCCGCGCGCTGCACTGGCTCGCCAATCATCTGAAGCTACGCGGCCATACGCTGACCGCCGGCCAGATGGTTTCGACCGGTACGATGACCGGGCTCACGACGCTCAACCGCGGCCAGACCGCTGAAGGAGACTTCGGCGAATTCGGTTCTGTACGCGTTCGGTTTGTCTAAAGCATCCCGCCGTCCACGCGCTTGACGCAGACTGGCCGGCCGCCGATAACCCGGCAATGGTTCCGGCCCCTGCACTTCCGCACGTCTGTGTGCTGCGAATTCTGCTCTGACACACTTGTTGGCGCGCGCCGCGGTCCTTTGCCTCTCTCACAGCGAAAGACGCCCGGCGCGGGCAGAGGACACGCCCCGTGGATGTCTCGTTTCACAATACTCTGACGCGCGAGAAAGAGCGGTTTCAGCCGATCGATCCGGCCAACGTGCGGATGTATGCGTGTGGCCCGACGGTTTATGATCGCGCCCACATCGGGAACGCACGGCCGATCATCGTTTACGATCTGGTGTTCCGACTGCTGCGCCAGATCTACGGCGCCGAGCACGTCACGTACGTGCGCAACATCACCGACGTCGACGACAAGATTAACGCCCGCGCCGCCGATGAAGGCATCACGATTGGCGATCTGACGGCGCAGACCATTGACCGGTTGCACGACGACCTTTCGCAATTGGGTGTCCTGCCGCCGACGGTCGAACCGCGAGCGACCGATCATATCGCCGAGATGCGCGAGATGATCGAAACGCTGGTCGAACGTGGGCACGCTTATGTCGCTGAAGATCACGTGCTGTTTCAGGTCGCGACGCTCGAAGGCTACGGCCGCCTTTCCAACCGCTCGACGGATGAACTCGAAGCTGGTGCGCGGGTCGATGTCGCCCCCTACAAGCGCGACCCGATGGACTTTGTCTTGTGGAAGCCGTCGACGGGCACCGAGCCCGCCTGGCCGTCACCGAGCGGGATCACAACGCCCGGACGGCCGGGCTGGCACATCGAGTGCTCGGCGATGGCCGGCAAGCATTTGGGCCGGGTCTTCGACATTCACGCCGGCGGCATCGATCTCGTCTTCCCGCACCACGAAAACGAGTTGGCGCAGTCCTGCGGCGCACACGGGACCGACGTGCTCGCCAACGTCTGGCTGCACAACGGCTTCCTTCGCGTTGAAGGCGCGACGATGTCCAAGTCGGCCGGCAACTTCATTACGATCCACGACATGGTCGCGACGGACGCGTTCGGCGGGCGGCGCTGGAACGGGAAGGTTCTGCAGTTCGCGATGCTCGGCGTGCATTACCGCCAGCCCATCGACTGGACCGTGCAGCGGCTCATGCAGGCGCGCAGTGCCCTGATGGAGTTCGCGGAATTGGTCGAAGGGGCTGACGCAAGCGGCGCGCCGCATGAAGAGGTCCTGACGGCACTCGCCGACGACCTCAACACGCCGCGTGCGATCTCGATCCTGCATGGTCTCGCCAAGTCCGCGCGACGTGGCAGTCGCGAGAAGGCGGACGCGCTGGCAGCGACCCTGCATTTCATGGGCCTCCGGGACGGAGAGACCCGCGACGACTATCGCGGACCGGCGGCTGATCCTGGGATCGACGCGGTGATGATCGATGAGAAGATTAAGGAGCGGCTGGCCGCCCGCGCGGCGAAAGATTTCGCGACCAGCGACCGTATCCGCGATGAACTCGCAGCCCAGGGCGTGCAGCTGAAAGACGGCAAGCATCCCGAGACCGGCGAGCCGCACACGACTTGGGAGCGGGCCGAATGAGCCGCGAACGCCTCTATCTGTTCGACACGACGCTGCGCGATGGCGCGCAGACGACCGGCATCGACTTCTCAGAGGACGACAAGCGCCGGATCGCTGAGCTGCTCGACAGCCTCTGCATCGATTACATCGAAGGCGGATATCCAGGCGCGAACCCGACCGACACCGCGTTGTTCGACGCGCCGCCGGACCTGTCGTCAGCGAAACTGATCGCGTTCGGCATGACCAAGCGTGCGGGCCGTTCGGCTGCGAACGATCCGGGGCTTCAGGCCGTCGTCCAGTCGTCTGCGGCCGGTTGCTGTCTGGTGGCCAAGGCGTGGGACTACCACGTCCGCGTTGCCCTTCAGACGACCAACGAAGAACACCTCGACGGTATTCGCCAATCCGTGGAAGCCGTTGTCGCCGCCGGTCGAGAGGCGATGATAGATTGCGAACACTTCTTCGACGGCTACAAGAGCAACCCGGCCTACGCCGTAAGCGTCGCTCGAACAGCATTCGAGGCAGGCTCACGCTGGGTTGTGCTTTGCGACACAAACGGCGGCACGCTACCCGACGAGATCACGTCGATCGTCAAGGCGGTGGCCGAGCACGTGCCAGGTAGCCATCTCGGCATTCATGCACATAACGATACCGAAAACGCCGTTGCGAACTCGCTTGCAGCCGTCCGTGCCGGGTGTCGTCAGATCCAGGGGACGCTCAACGGTCTTGGCGAGCGATGCGGCAACGCCAACTTAACGTCGCTGATCCCGACGCTGCTCTTGAAATCCGATCTTGCGGATCGCTTCGAGACGCTTGTCACGCCCGAACGGTTGATGCGGCTGACCCATATCAGCCGCGTGCTGGATGAGATCCTCAACCGCGCGCCCGACCGCCATGCGCCCTACGTCGGCGAAAGCGCATTTGCGACGAAGGCCGGCATCCACGCTTCGGCAATTCTCAAAGAGCCCGAGACCTACGAGCACGTCGCGCCGGAAGCGATCGGCAACGAGCGCCGCGTGCTCATCTCAGACCAGGCCGGTCGGTCGAACATCATGGCGGAACTCGAGCGCGTTGGGATTGTGGTCGACAAGTCAGACCCCCGCGTTGGGCGGTTGCTCGAGGAAGTCAAAGCGCGCGAGGCGGTCGGTTATGCCTTCGAAGGCGCTGATGCGTCGTTTGAATTGCTCGCGCGGCGGACGCTCGGCGAGGTGCCGCAATACTTCACCGTCGACAGCTTCCGCGTGATGGTCGAGCGGCGCCACAACGTTCGCGGGGAACTCGTCACGATCTCCGAGGCCTCGGTGAAGATCTCAATCCCCGGCAGCCACGATCTCGCGTGGTCGATCGCCGACGGTAACGGTCCGGTCAACGCACTCGACCAGGCCTTGCGCAAGGATCTCGGGCCCTACCAGGCGCACATCGCGCCAGTCGAACTCGTCGACTACCGCGTCCGTATTCTGACAGGCGGTACGGAGGCGGTGACGCGCGTGCTGGTCGAGAGCCGAGACACGGAAACCGGCCGGCGTTGGTTCACAGTCGGCGTCTCACCCAATATCGTGGACGCGAGTTTCGAGGCGTTGCTCGACAGCATCAACTACAAGCTGTTCAGCGATGGTGTCCGCGCAAACGCGGCGGTGACGGCCTAGACTGACGGGG
>JBCBXS010000203.1:0-5187 GCA_039816475.1 Pseudomonadota bacterium
AGCGCTTCGACGATGTCGATCGCCTCGTCGCTTGCAGAGATCCGCTGCGGGGCGCCGACCACCATTGTGCGATCGCCGACGCCGTCGTCAGCGCGCTCCATCAGGTGCTGGGCGACATCGAGGAGGCCCGCTGAGACATCGGTTTCGGTTTCTGCGCTCTCGGTCGCCTCGGACAAGCGAACGCGGGCAGGAGACGCTGCCGTTTTCGCGGCACCACCGCGGACGGCCGCAACACCGGTGGCGATGGCCGCGCCTGCGCCAGCTGTGGCTGCGACCTTACCTGGCGAAGGTTTGCCGATCACCACGCGGGCGTCATCTTCGAAATCGTCGTCGAAGTCTTCGATCTCACGCGAGCGCTTTGCGGACTTGGACGAACGGCCCGGCGCCTTTGGCGTGCGTGGCGGGGCCGCTGCCGAGCTTGGCGAAATGATTGCGCCGGCAGCCGTCAGGGCCATGCCGAGGAGGAAGGTTGCCGCCGATGCAAGCGCAGCGATCGGGCCCTTCTTCGGGAAGGTCGAGACGCCCGTCGCACGTGCCGGTGACACGATCGAAGCTTCGACCGGGACGTTCTTGGTCACGACCAGCGTCTTGTTGTCTTCGAGCTGGCGCTGCAGCCGCTCGAGTTCGGAACGCTTGGACTTCGCCTGGCTTTCCAAGAGCCGCAACTTGCCATCGTCGGCGCTCGTGTCCACGGCCTCAGTGCGAAGCCGCGCCATCTGCTGTGCGACTTGGTCGACCCTGATTTGCGCTGCCCGATAGGATTTCTCGAGGCTCTGGACGACCTTTGAGACTTCCGTGTTGATCGTCCGCCGCAGACCCGACAGGTCCGCATTCAGCTGACGCATACGCGGGTGCGCGGGAAGCAGCGCAGCCGAGGCTTCGTTGACTTCGCGCTCAAGGCGGACGCGCTGATTGATCAAACCCTGGATGACCACCGACTGCTGGACTTCCGGCAGCACTTCGCCGCTGCCCGAGCGGCTGAGATCATTGGCCGTTCGCCAGCGGGCTTCGGCCTGCGACCGCTCGCCTTCCGCGCGGGTCAGTTCTTCACTGAGCGCGTTCAAGCGCTGGCTCGACAGCGGCACGAGCTGCGGGCCTGTCAACTGCCGGCCGGTCTCAGCGCGGAACTGCTCAACGGCGCTTTCGGCCGCGACCACCTCGCGGTTCAACTGCTCGATCTTCGGCTTCAGCGCCTCAAGAACGGCGTTGGTCTCGCTCACCGGCACTTCGATCAGCGACTTGCGGTACGCATCTGCGAGGCGGTTTGCAAAGAGTGCGGCCAACTCACTGTTGGTCGACGAGAACACGATCTTGATGAAGCGGCTTTCGCGCGCCGCCGAGATCTGAAGCCGGTCGCGAACCGACGAAAGCAGGCGATCCTCGAGCGTCGAGCCCGGGCGTGGACCGCTCATGCCGACGAGACGCAGGAGACTGTCGAGCGTGTCGACCGAGCCAGCGGCCGCGTTGAATTCAGGGTTCGAGGCGAGGTCGAGTTCTTCGCTCACCTTCAGGAGCAGCGCCGGCGCGCCGAGCGCCTTGACGTGCGTGTTGATCGCCTCACGGTCGAGACGGGGCGCCGGGTTGTCCTGGACCGGCTGCTGGCCGCTGTTCTCGGGGAACGGGTTCGTCGTCTTCGATGAAATCGCGATCTGCGCTTCGGAGGTGTAGCGCGGCGCCATCAGCGAGAGGACAGCGAAGGTCAAGCCACCGACGATCGCACTCGCAACGAGGATCAACGGAAGCTTCCGGCGGATAGCTCCGAAAACGGTGACGAGATCGATGTCGTCGGACGTCTGATCAGCGCGGGTCGCCATGGCTTCAAGCTCTTTGAGAAGGGATGTCTCGTTGTCCCGGTTTTAGACGGCCCGCAGTAACCATTCCCTTAACCGTTCCGGGTCGGGACGCCCGCCAAGCCTTTCTTAACCAGTCTCGCTCAGTCTGCGCTGGATACTCGTCCCCCCACGCAAGGGCTGTAGCGATGGTCTCGCGCACACTCATTCCTGTTCTCGCCGCGGCGCTCACACTGGCCGGCTGCGCCAATCGCATGGACAGCCAGCCCATGCCGGACGCCGATCTCGGCGGCGCATCCGTCAAAGACACCTGGCAGATGACCACGCATGCGCCGGGCGCGCCGACGGGCCTGCCTGAGCCGACGGAACACGTCGGGACGACACATGCATGGGGCGAGCCAAACATCGTGCCGGCCGGCCTCGAGAAACATCCCCGCGCCGTTGCCGAGACGGACGGGCCTTACCTTCTGGACAGCGGCGATCGCCTGCGCGTGTTTGTCTACGGCCAGCCGAACCTGTCGCGGCTCTACACGGTCGACCACGCAGGCAACATCGTCGTGCCGCTGATCGGTCGCGTGAAGGCGCGCGGCGCGACGGTCTACCGGGTGGCCGGCCGCATTCGTTCGCGTCTCGCAGCCGAGTTCGTTCGCGATCCACAGGTCACCGTCGACATCTTCGAGAACCGCCCGTTCTTCATCCTGGGCGAAGTCGGTAACGCCGGTCAGTACCCCTACGTCAGCGGCATGACGGTCACGACCGCAGTTGCCATCGCCGGAGGCTTCTCCGAGCGCGCAAGCCGCCGTCACGTGATCCTGTCGCGCCGCATCAACGGCTTGATGGAAGTGATCGAGGCCCCACTCGATTACGTGGTGAAGCCAGGCGACACGATCGAAGTCAAAGAGCGCTTCTTCTAGAGGCCTTCGAGAACGGCGCGGCGCTTGCTTTGAGGCTTAAGCCTTACTTCGTCGCACAGCGGCGCACCTGAGTTTTGCGCCGATTGCTTCAGGACAGCGGACAGAACCCCCGTGTTGCGTATCCTTCACGTCCTCCGCGCGCCCGTCGGCGGGCTGTTCCGCCACGTCTCGGATCTTGCCGTGCATCAGGCAGCGCGCGGTCACGCTGTCGGTCTCTTCTGCGATCGCGCCCACGTTGATGCGCTGACCGATGCGCGCCTCGCCGCGCTCGAGCCCCACCTCACGTTGGGACTGCACCGCCAGGCGATGCCGCGATTGCCCGGCGTCGATGACTGGCGGATCGCGCGCGCGACAACTGAGGTCGCCGGCCGCCTCGAGGTCGATGTGATCCACGGGCATGGCGCCAAGGGCGGGCTCTACGCGCGTCTTGGCGGAGCGCAACACGGCAACCGCGCCAGACCCGCCCGCTTCTACACGCCGCACGGCGGCAGTCTTCATTACGCGCCGACGTCGCTCAATGGCCGCCTCTATATGACAGTCGAGCGGTGGCTCGCGCGGCGAACGGACGGGCTGATCTTTGAGAGCGCCTTTGCGCAAACGCGGTTCGCAAGTCAGATCGGCTCCGGCCTCGCGGACGAACGCGTCATCCCAAACGGTGTCGGCGACGCCGACTTTGAACCCGTCGCGCCGGCACCCGATGCAGCCGATATCGTATTCGTCGGCGAACTGCGGCATCTGAAGGGCGTCGATGTCCTGCTCGATGCGATCGCGGACGCAGAGGTGGATGGCCGATCGCTGACAGCCGTAATCGTCGGCGCGGGGCCTGATGCTAACGCGATCAAATCGCGCGCAGCCGAACTCGGGCTTTCGGAACGCGTCAGGTTTCCCGGCGCATTACCCGCCCGCGATGCGTTCGCGCTCGGCCGCGTGCTCGCCATGCCGTCACGCGCAGAAAGCCTGCCGTACGTCATCCTCGAAGCTGCAGCAGCCGGGCGTCCGATCGTCGCAACCCACGTCGGCGGTATCCCCGAAATCACCGCCGGCACTGCGACGAAACTTGTCGCCGCCGGCGACCCGGCACCGCTTCGCAAAGCCCTCATCGACACGTTGAGCGCACCCGATGTGGCCGCAACGCGCGCCAACGAATTACGCGCCCGCATCGCCGAACGCTTCAGCGTCACGCGCATGGGGGACGATGTCCTCGCGTTCTATAACGAGGCAATTAACCGAGTTCCTTAACGCCGAAGCCGCAAACGCGAGCGCAAACCCTACTGGCATGCAAACTGCTCTGCCCAAGGCGCATTAAGGTCTTGGTCAGAGTTGGATTTGCATCGATGCGTTTTCACGCACCGCAGCTGCCCGGTAACCCCGAAGTCACCCGCCAGCCCGCAGACGCGGCGCGCGCAAACGTCGGCACGGCGCCCGCCCTCACCGAACTCGCATTTGCGGGGCCGACGCTGGTCTCGCCGTCCATCGTTCGCGGGTCGGCGCGGATCGGCGAATTCGTGCTGCTCTCGCTGTTCGGGTTCGCGATTGCGTTTCTCTACGTGCCTGCGCCGGATCTCTGGGCGAGCTCGCAGTACCTGATCGCGCTGATTGCGACGGCGCTGTTGACCGTCGTCTTCTTCGAGGCGCTCGGCGCGTACACGGTCAACGCGCTTTCGTCGATCGTACAGCCAATGTCGCGATTGTTGCTCGGCTGGACGATGGCGACAGGTCTGCTTGTTGCAGCCGTCTTCTTCCTGAAGATCGGCGCTGAGTTCTCGCGCGTCTGGCTCGCACTCTGGTTCGGCCTGGGTGCGATGTTCCTTATTGCCGTGCGCGCGCTCTTCTCGGTGCCTGTCCGGCATTGGGTCGCGACGGGCCGCCTGTCGCGCCGTGCCGTTGTCTACGGTGGCGGACCGAGCACCGGTGACCTACTGGCATCGCTGGCGAAAGACCCGCGCACCGACATCTCCGTCTTCGGCGTGTTCGATGATCGCACGGCTGCACGCGATGGTGAGGCCCCGGCAACCGGCGAAGACCAAACCGCGCCTGCCGCCGGCTATCCGCATCTCGGCACGCTCGAAGATCTTGTTGCCTTTGCCCGGCGCGCCCGCATCGACGTCATCATTCTCAATCTTCCAGTGACCGCTGAGACGCGGATGCTGGAAGCGCTGAGCCGCCTTTCGGTGTTGCCGGCGGATATTCGCATTCCGGCAGCGGCGTCGCGCGTGCGCTTTCAACCGCGAACCTATTCCTACATCGGCGATGTACCATTCATCGATGTGTTCGATCGCCCAATTACGGATTGGGGCCTCGTTGCGAAGTGGGCCTTCGACAAGGTCGTCGCCGCAACTGCGATCCTGTTGCTCGCACCGGTGCTTGCGGCCATCGCGTTGGCCGTCCGGCTTGAGAGCAAGGGCCCGGTGCTGTTCCGGCAAAAGCGTTACGGCTTCAACATCGAGCGGAACTTGAAGACTTCGATCAGCTCGTTGTTGAAG
>JBCBXS010000204.1:0-5175 GCA_039816475.1 Pseudomonadota bacterium
GCGCGCGCATGCCGGTAGAGGCAGCGATGCCGGACACGACGGCACATGACAAACCGCCTGTTCTGAGCGCTGACCTGGAGGCCGGCTCGTGACCTCGCACGCTGCTCCGATCCGGGTTCTCCTTGTTGATGACCATCAGCTCGTCATCGACGGTCTGCGGTCATGTCTTGAAGCCTATCCGGATCTCGCAATCGCGGGCGTCGCGACGTCGGCAGCCGACGCCCTCCGCGAAGCTGAGGCGCAAACGCCTGATGTCATCCTGCTTGATATCAATATGCCGGACATGACCGGCCTCGATGCCGCGCCGCTCCTACGTGAGGCCTGCCCCGGCGCGCGCATTCTGATGGTGAGCATGCACAATTCGCAGGACTACATCTCGACCGCGCTGGCAGCAGGCGCCGCCGGCTACGTCCTGAAGGATGTGCCCGCACGCGAGATCGCCTCGGCCATCATCGCAGTCCACAGCGGCGGGACGTATCTGAGTGCCGGTGCATCCGAGAGGCTTGTCGCAACGGAAGCGCCGCGAATGGCGTGCGGGGTCAACCTGAGCGGGCGAGAGCAGGACGTCCTCGTCCTCCTCGCCGAGGGCAAGAGCAACAAGGACGTGGCCCACGACCTCAGCATCTCGGTCCGCACCGTCGAGACGCACCGGAAAAACCTCAAGCGGAAGCTCGGTATAGGGACGACTGCCGGGCTCACGCGGTACGTCATTCAGAACGGCTTGACGCGTCCGCCCGGAGCCTGAAGGTGGCGTTACCGCGCGTTGTGCACCTGCGAACGCGCCTCACCTCACAGCTTCGGAGACCTCATGCCTGTCTTGAACAGCGTTGCCGACATGGCGCCCGATATCACTGCGTGGCGCCGCGATTTCCATATGCATCCGGAGCTGCTGTACGAGGTCGATCGGACGGCGAGCGTGGTTGCGGAAAAGCTTCGGGCCTTTGGTTGTGATGAGGTCGTCCCCGGCGTCGGGCGGACGGGCGTCGTCGGCGTCATCCGCGGGAGGACGAACAATTCAGGCAAGGTCATCGGCATGCGCGCGGACATGGACGCGCTGCCCATCGAAGAGACGACGGGGCTCGATTATGCCTCGAAGACACCCGGCCTGATGCATGCCTGCGGCCACGACGGACACACAGCAATGCTGCTCGGGGCCGCGCGCTATCTCGCTGAGACGCGCAACTTCGACGGCACGGCGGTCGTAATTTTCCAGCCCGCCGAAGAGGGCGGCGCGGGCGGCAAGGCGATGGTCGAAGACGGGCTGATGGAGCGCTGGGGCATCCAGGAAGTCTACGGCATGCACAACGCGCCGGGGCTCCCGATTGGCGACTTCGCGATCCGGCCCGGGCCAATGCTCGCCGCGTCCGATTGGATCTTCATCAACCTGACCGGCAAAGGCGGGCATGCCGCTAAGCCGCATCTGGCTGTCGACACGATCCTGGTTGGTTCGCACATCGTCACGGCGCTTCAATCGATTGCCGCGCGCAACGTCGATCCGCTCCAGTCGGGCGTCGTCTCGATCTGCACCTTCCGCGCCGGTAATGCGGGCAATGTCATCCCGAACACCGCTTACCTCGAAGGCACCGCACGCTCGCTGCTGCCGGAGGTCCGCGATCTGCTGGAAGAGCGTGTTGTCTCGGTTACCGAGGCGACCGCAAAGGCGTTTGGCGCGACGGTCGATGTCGAATACCGACGCGACTATCCGGTTACGTGCAACCATCCCGACCAGACCGTGTTCGCAGCCGGCGTCGCGCGCCAGATCGCGGGCGACACGCGGGTCGACGACAACATTACACCTGTGATGGGCGGCGAGGACTTCTCGTTCATGCTGGAAGCGCGACCGGGCGCGTTCATCTTTCTCGGCAACGGCGACAGTGCGTCGGTCCATCACCCGGCCTACGACTTCAACGATGACGCGATCCCGGCGGGCGTTTCGTTCTGGGCGCGGTTGGTCGAGACCTCAATGCCGGCGTAGGACGCGCGCGTACGACAAAGGCTCAGCGGCGCAGGACCTCGACGTCGGAGTTCTGGCCGCTAAGAACCCGGAAGCGGCGTCGATAACTGCGCCCGTCCAAGACGGCACTGACTGTGTAACCGCCGGGCGCCAGCATGTGCCGCGGGAGCGCTCCGACGCTTTCGCGGACCACGTCGCCGTTTTCAGCCAACACCGTCCATTCGGTGCCGGCGATGGCCTCGCCACCTGCCTGAGCGACGAGCTTAAACGTGATGAGAGCTGCTTCGTGCGTGATCTTCGCGCGCGTCAGCTTTCCGGCCTCGACCGACACTTGCGACTTCACGACCGCGTTCGCCCGACCGATGCGTGATTCCAGATGATAGATGCCGGCGTTGAGCCGCACGACGACGCCAGGCTTTACGTTGTTCGCGATCAGTTTGCGGCGGCCGGCCTGATCACTCTCGTCACTGTAGATCCTGATCCGCACCGACTGGATTGGCGGCGGAAGACCGGCGGAGATCCCCACTTCTGCTCTGAGCCCGCCTGCATTCAACACGAACCGTTCAAGAAGGCGCCCATTCGCGAGCACGACAATCCGGCGGGTCAGGTTGGCCTGCCCGTAGGCTGCGTTGACGAAGTAGGTCCCTTGCGGGAGCCGCAGCGTCGGGGTCGGCTCCTGCGCCGTTTGGACGAGCCGCGGTTGCGCGTTGATGCCGATGCCCTGCTGGAAGACGCGCCATGTGAGGCCGTTATCAATCGCCTGCCCGTCGCTGGTGAGCGTTGCCTCTAGGGTCAGCGTGCCGAAGTCACCTTCGGGCGTTTCGTCCTCGGCGCTCGGATCCGATCGCGGCACGACGGTCGTGTTGAAGTTCGGATCGGTCTGAGCGGTGCCTTCGCGATCCTTCAGCGTAGGCACGTCCTCAATTGGGCCGCGGATTTCGATGCCCTGGGCGCGAGACGGCGCGACATCCGCGGAGACGAAGCCGGCAGCGAGGATCAGCGCCGCAACCGGCAACCCGTTCCAGTGTCCGAGTGTTCTGTGAAGGCGCTCGATCATTCGCGGGTATCAACGATTGCGGTGACTGCGCCGCCGTCGGTGACAGTGATCGTTTGCATCTCAGGTGCTGTTGCCGTCCGGCCGGTCCAGGCGCGCACGGTATAAGTGCCGGCCGGGAGCAACGCCTCCGTCTCCTGTCCCATGCCGCGCCAGACCTTGCGGCCGTTTGCGTTGATGATCTCCCAGAACGCACGGGGGCTCCGGCCCCGCGCCCGCAACGCAACGCGACCAACGGCGTGGCGGACGACGGCGTTTGTCACTTGGTCGGCTGCGATCACCATGGTGACGGTTGCGCTGCTGAACGGCGCGCCGATCCGGCTTTGGACGACGTAACGACCCGGCACCAATCGGATGTCATGACGCGGTCCGAAGTAGGTCTCGGCGGTTTCCTGCGGCGCCCCTTCGCGCCAGATCCGATAGGTGATCCCGCCCGCTGCGTCCTCCGCGTTCAGTGCGCCGCCAGCATCTGTGCTGAGCTTGGCAAGGCCTGTGCGAAGCGACAGCGGCAGCGATTTCACATCGCCCCGAACGAGGGTGAGGTCGCGCGCTGCAACGGCTGCCGCCTGCTGCGCCTCGAACCGATAGGTGGCGTCCGGCAGGAAGAATTCGCCCGACGTGCCAGTCGTGCGGTCGACTTCGCGGAACGTCTCTGTCCCGCTTGAATTGGTGCGCTTCTCGAGGATCCTGATCGTGACCGGCTGCGTCTCGCGCGCTGAGACCGGCACTGTGACCTGCGCCCCCGGCAATTCAAATCCAACGACCTGATTGGCACCGGCGGCGACATCCAGCCGGATCGTCTCGCGCAGTTGTCCCCGCTCAGCCGTCGCGAAATAGGTCCCGGCGGGCAGAATGACTGCTCCGTCATCGACCATCCCGACATCGAGCGTGGTTCCGGAGGGCTTCCCGTCCGCGTTGGTCGTCTGGAGCTTCAGGCTCGCGCCAGAGATGGCGGCGTTGCTGGCAGCCAATCCTGCCCTGAAGTCGATGGCACCGGCCTTCAGGTTTGCGACAAACACCGTCTGCCGTCCGGCTCTCACGGTGAGCGCTCGCGTCACTTCACTGAGCCCTGCGGTGAGCGTGATCTCGTAAGCACCTGGCGGCATCGCCAGCGCGAGCGGGCCGGAGGTGGTCTCCGTGCGCGGGGTCTGGCGGCGGTCCTTCGGCGTGATCGACCAGCGGATCGGAGCGGTCACGCCCGGGCCTGCTTCGGCAAGGTTGGCGGCCAGCACGAACCCTTCAGGCCCCTCGCGCTCGGTGAGTCCTGTCGGAAGGGTCTCGCCCGCGGGGAGCGCGAGCGTCGCGCCAGGGGCCGGTTTCGCGCTATCGCCTGCGACCGGACCGCTGGGGCCGATCTGCGGTGTCCGACCGGCACCTGAAAACGACAGCGATGTCAGCTCAAGCAAAGCCGACGAAATGCCTGGCTCGGTCAGATCCGTCTTCAGCGTCCCGCCCGTGGCTTCCTTAAAACAGGCGTAGGGTTGCGCCTTCCCGTCGCCCGAAAGAAGCAACGCGTGGATCACGAGATCCGGCATCGCAGATTTAAGCTCGCGTGCCACGGCGCAGGGATCAGCGCGGCAATTGTCCGGGCCGTCATGGATGACGATCATTCGGCGTGGTGCGGTCGTTGATTTCAGGGCTTCACCGGCCGTCCGCATCGCCTCCGCGATCGGGCCGCGGCCCTGTGGATTGAACCGCTGCAGCCGCGCGGCAACTGCGTCGCGGTCAAGCGTTGCCATCTCGCTGATTGTTTCGATCCGCCCGCAGTTCGCGCGGCGGCGATAGCCGAACCCGTAGATGCCGAACGTGCCACCCGGTGCCGCCTTGGCGAGACCTTCGACAAGGCCCGATCGCGCAGCGCGAAACTTCGCAATGCCGCTGCCGGAGACCGGGCCCCACATCGAGCCGGAGCCGTCAAACACGACGGCGACGCTTGGGCCCTGCGCAGCCGATCCGCCCACCGAGGTTTGCGCGCCAACTGGCGCAACGCCGAATGCAAAGGCGCAGGCGGCGAGCCCCAGGACCACGCGACCTGAGCGCGTAGGGCGGTGTGCTGCCAGCTTCAGGCGTCGATCCAGCATTCCGGCGCTCTCGGCAAATCAGAGGATGCCCCGAGGTCGCAACGTGCCGATCCGCCTGTCAAGTGCTGACAAATAACTGAGCGTCG
>JBCBXS010000205.1:0-5158 GCA_039816475.1 Pseudomonadota bacterium
GCAACATCTGCAATGCGCCGCTGCGGCCCAACGACGGGAGCGCGCCCTTCCGTGAGGCGATGACGTCACGGGTGTTGCCGGAGCTCGAAGATTTCGCGCCGGACCTGTTGCTGATCTCAGCCGGCTTCGATGCGCACGCCGCCGACCCGCTCGCGAACCTGCAACTCGTCGAGGACGACTTCGTCTGGGTCACGCAACGCTTGCTCGATGTTGCACACAAACGGTGCGGCGGCCGCGTCGTCTCGATGCTGGAAGGCGGTTATGATCTTGACGCGCTCGGACGGTCCGTTGCCGCCCACGTCACCACACTGATGGACGCCTGAGCCTTCTAAGAAGCGGCGTCAGCGAAACGCAAACCGCCAACCGCCCGCGCTTTACTCGCAAGGACACCGATGCCCATGGCCGACAAACAACAGGGCGAGACCGCGGCCCCGCGCCCCGACATCGCCGAGATGACCTTTGAGCGGGCCATCCAGGAACTGGAGTCCATCGTCGGCCGGCTGGAACGCGGTGACGTCGGCCTTGAGGACAGCATCAAGATCTATGAGCGCGGCGAAGCGCTGAAGGCGCACTGCGACCGTCTGCTCAGGAAAGCTGAGGCCCGCGTCGAGAAGTTGACACTCGGCAATGATGGGCAGCCCAAAGGGCGGACACCGCTCGATGCGGAATAACACCACCGCCGCCCCACCGGGCTTGATCTGAAGCTCATTTCAACGCGTTATCTGGCGGTCGGGGGGATCCGGCAGCTCTGGAAAGCTCAGTGCGCACCGCATCAACGGCGCCGCACCTCCCTTGATCCGTCGGAGATTGTCAACTTAGACTGACAACTACGACTGTCTAGCCTGCGCCCGTGCAGCGTTTTTACGCAGAACGGTCAGAGACTTTGCAGGCCACGTTGCGTTTGCGAGTCATTGAATAAGGAACGGTCTGTGACAAGCCTGCCTGACACTCCTCTCCTCGATACGCTCAAAACGCCCGAGGATCTTCGCAACATCGACGAACGCGATCTGGGGCAGGTCGCGGACGAATTGCGACAGGAGGTGATCAGCGCGGTTTCGGTCACGGGCGGCCATCTCGGTGCCGGTCTCGGTGTCGTTGAACTGACTGTGGCGCTGCACTGGGTGTTTAATACACCCGACGACAGACTGATCTGGGACGTCGGCCATCAGTGCTACCCGCACAAGGTGCTGACCGGCCGCCGTGACCGCATTCGGACGCTCCGTCAGGGCGGCGGGCTCTCCGGCTTCACGAAGCGCACCGAAAGTCCGTACGACCCGTTCGGCGCAGCGCACTCATCGACATCGATCTCAGCCGGCCTCGGCATGGCGGTCGCACGCGATCTCAAGGGTGGCGACAACAATGTCATCGCGGTCATCGGTGACGGCGCGATGAGTGCCGGCATGGCCTACGAAGCGCTGAACAACGCCGGCGCGCGCGATGAACGCCTGATTGTCATCCTCAACGACAACGATATGTCGATTGCCCCGCCGACAGGTGCGCTGTCGCACTACCTCGCGCGCACGACCTCGAGCGGGACGTATCTCTACGTTCGCGACATCCTCAAGCAACTCGCCAAGAAGCTTCCGAAGAACTGGGAGCGGCGGGCTGCCCGGGTCGAGGAATACACGCGACACCTCTGGCAGGGCGGCGCGATCTTTGAAGAGCTCGGCTTTTATTACGTCGGCCCGGTCGACGGGCATGATCTGAACGCGCTCGTGCCTGTGCTTGAGAACGTTCGCGATGCGAAACAGGCGCCGATCCTCGTCCACGTCGTCACGCAGAAGGGCAAGGGCTACGCGCCGGCGGAAAACTCTGCCGACAAGTATCACGGCGTTAGCAAGTTCAACGTCATCACCGGCGACCAGGACAAGCCGACCCCAAACGCGCCGGCCTACACAAAGGTATTCGCTCAGGCCCTCGTCGAAGAAGCCGAGGATGACGACCGCATCGTCGCCGTCACGGCCGCCATGCCGTCCGGCACTGGGCTCGATCTCTTCGGCAAGACGTTCCCCGACCGGACGTTCGATGTCGGCATCGCAGAACAGCACGGCGTCACCTTCGCCGCCGGCCTCGCGACCGAGGGCTACAAGCCGTTCGCTGCGATCTATTCAACGTTCCTACAGCGGGCCTACGACCAGATCGTCCACGACGTCGCGATCCAGAAGCTGCCGGTCCGCTTCGCGCTCGACCGCGCAGGTCTTGTCGGCGCTGACGGCCCGACGCACGCAGGCTCGTTCGATATCGCCTATCTCGGCTGCCTGCCCGACTTCGTGATCATGGCCGCCGCCGACGAAGCTGAACTCAAACACATGGTCGCGACAGCCGTTGCGATCGACGATCGCCCGAGCGCGTTCCGCTATCCGCGCGGCGAAGGCGTTGGCGTCGAAATGCCGGTACGCGGCCAGGCGCTCGAGATCGGAAAGGGCCGCATCATTCGCGAGGGCAGTAAGATCGCTCTTCTCACGCTCGGCACGCGCTTGCACGAAGCCGAGCGCGCCGCCGACCAATTGAACGCGATGGGACTTTCGACGACGGTTGCAGACGCGCGATTTGCAAAGCCCATCGACACTGAACTCGTCTCGCGCCTCGCAGCCGAGCACGAGGTGCTCATCACCGTTGAAGAAGGCAGCATCGGCGGCTTCGGCAGCTTCGTACTGAGCCATCTCGCCGAGACCGGCCGCCTCGACCGCGGCCTCAAGGTGCGCACGATGGTGCTGCCGGACACCTTCATCGATCACGACAAGCCGGACCTAATGTATGCCGCAGCCGGCCTCGACGCCGACGCGATCGCGGCCAAGGCGCTGGCCGCGATCGGCCAGGACACCGCCGTGCTTAACGAGATGTCGGACATCCGCGCCTGACGCTAAGCTTGGCGGCGGGCGGTGCCCGTACTGCCGCCGCTTCCGCGATGGAGTAGCGAACCTCTCCACTAACGCGGCTTCTGGGGAGCGCAGCCCTTGGCCGTTCGCCTTGATCAATTCCTCGCCGACCGGGGCCTGACGGAAACGCGGTCCCGCGCGCGCGACCTGATCCGCCGTGGCCGCGTCACCGTCGACAGCGAGACGATCACCAAGCCCGCGTTTCAGGTGGGCGATACGGTCGAGGTATCCGTCAGCCGAGAGGCACGCGACGTTTCTCGCGGAGCTGAGAAATTACGCGCGGCGCTTGCGGCTTTCGCATTCGATGTCGCTGGGCGAACGTTCATCGACGTCGGCGCGTCGACGGGCGGCTTTACTCAGGCGCTGCTGGACGCTGGCGCGAGCCACGTCACAGCCGTCGATGTCGGGCGCGGTCAGCTTGCACCGGCACTGGCCGCAGACGCCCGCGTCACGAACCTCGAACAGACGGACGCCCGCACTTTGACCGCCGGGCAATTTGATACACCACCGGGTGGTGTGATGGCTGACGTCAGCTTCGTCTCGGTGCGCAAGGTGCTGGGGCCAGCGCTCGCACTCTGCCGACCGGGAAGCATCGCCGTGATCCTGATCAAGCCGCAGTTCGAACTTTCGCCGGACGCCATCGGCAAAGGCGGGATCGTCCGGAGCGCAGAGGACCGTGAGATGGCGAAACACCTCGTCACAGACTGGGTCGGAGCCCAGCCTGGATGGCGCGTCATCGACGTCATCCCGAGCCCGATCACCGGCGGCGATGGCAATGCCGAATGGCTCGCGGGCGCGCGCCGCGATGGGTAATGCGCCGCAAAGCCATGTCCGCATCATCGGAATTGCGCCCGGTGGCGACGGCATCGGCGTATCTGTCGCGGAGGCGGATCGCCGTGGTGGCGATCCTGCAGAGACGCAGCAGGCAGCCATCCACATCCCGTTCGCAGCCCCCGGCGATGTCTGGGACATCTCGAGAGGGCCCGACGACGCAGACCTCGTCGTGCCAGCGCCGGACAGACAGGTCCACGCGTGCCCCCACTTCACCGTCTGCGGCGGGTGCATGGCGCAGCATCTCCCCGACGAGACTTACGCGGACTGGAAGCGACAGCGCGTCGTCTCGGCGCTCGCCGCCCGCGGCATCGAAGCAGACGTCGCACCGCTCAGCCGCATCCCGACCGCCAGCCGTCGCCGCACGGTCCTGACGGCCGAGCGTCGCGGCCCTTCGGCACCGGTGACGCTCGGCTACTTTCGCCGTGCGAGCCACGACCTCTTCGATCTCGAACACTGCGCAATCCTTGTGCCCCCGCTCAGGCATTCGGTGCCGGCGCTCCGCAAGCTCTGCGAGGCGCTGCTACCGGCGACCGCGCAACGCGATGCACGGCTGCGCATCGCGACCCTTTCGGCGAACGAGGGTCTCGACGTTGCGGTGACCGGCTCGCCAACCGAGCGGAGCGCTGAACGCGACGCGGCTCTCGCGGAGCTCGCGCGCGAGAACGGCTTTGTCAGGATCACCGTCGACGGCCACGAGATTGCAGCCTTCGCCAAGCCAACACTCTCGATCGATGGCGTGGCTGTTCCGACCACGGCCAGCGCCTTCCTGCAGGCCGCCGCACCGGCAGAACGGCAGATGATCGACCGCGTGCGCGAGATCATCGGCAGGGCTAAATCGGTCGTCGATCTGTTCTCCGGTGCCGGCACGTTTGCGATTGCGCTCTCCGACAAGGGCCGGGTGACCGCCTACGATAGCGACGCGGCGGCGCTTGCAGCCCTCGATGTCGCAATGCGATCGACGAGCGGACGGAAGCCTGTCGCGACAGTTGCCCGGGACCTTTTCCGCGAACCACTCTCTCGTCGCGAACTGGGCGACTTCGATGCAGCCGTCATCGATCCACCGCGCGCCGGGGGCGAAGCGCAGGCGCGGGCGCTGGCCGCATCCGAAGTGCCGGTCGTTGCCGCGGTCTCGTGCAATCCCGTCACCTTCGCGCGCGATGCGGCGCTGCTGATCGACGGCGGCTTCGCGCTTAAGACCGTCCAGCCGATCGACCAGTTTGTGTTCACGCAGCACGTCGAGCTGGTCGCCGCCTTCGAGCGCCCGAAGAAGCGCCACGCGCGTAATCGCCTTCGGCGGTAGTTTTTTCGCTCACGGGCCTGTTCGGCCAAAGGCCGGGCCCTGCGCGGGCGCGCCGCAACGCGGCGGGCGGCCGTCGCCGCCTTGGGTGATCTGTTTCGCTCACGGGCCTGTTCGGCCGAAGGCCGGGCCCTGCGCGGGCGCGCCG
>JBCBXS010000206.1:0-5151 GCA_039816475.1 Pseudomonadota bacterium
CACGGGCCTGTTCGGCCGAAGGCCGGGCCCTGCGCGGGCGCGCCGCAACACGGCGGGCGGCCGTCGCCGCCTTGGATGATTTCTTTCGCTCACGGGCCTGTTCGGCCGATGGCCGAGCCCTGCGCGGGCGCGCCGCAACGGGGCGGGCGGCCGTCGCAGCCTTAATTGGTTTCTCTTCGCTCACGGGCCTGTTCGGCCGGCGGGCAACGCGATCTACGCAGCGCCCGACTTCAGGATCGTCTCAGGGGGCAGACCCAGCAGCGACGCAACGTAGGCGGGCACGACCTCGGTCGCCGGTCCGTGGATCGCCTCGGCGAAGAACGACGCGCCCTCACTCGGCTCGAGGTTCAACTCGACCGTGTGCGCACCGGCGGCCCGCGCCTCAGCAACGAACCCCGCAGCCGGATAGACATTGCCGCTCGTCCCAATCGAAATAAACAGATCGGCTGCCACAAGCGCGCGATAAATCCGATCCATCTCGTAGGGCATCTCGCCGAACCAGACGACGTCCGGCCGAAGCGTCCCGACACCGCCGCAGCCAGGGCACCTGGTCTCAGATCCAAGAGCGCCTGCGCAGTGTGCCCGCGCCCCGCAATCGGTGCACAGCGATTTGAGAAGCTCACCGTGCATGTGAATGACGTCAGCCGCGCCGGCGTCTTCGAGCAGCGGATCGATGTTCTGCGTCACCAGCGTGACGGTGCCGGGGAACAGCGACTGCAACCGGGCGAGCGCCACGTGGGCCGCGTTGGGCTTGACGCCCGCCAGCCCCGCGCGCCGCTCGTTGTAGAACGCCTGCACCCGCGCCGGGTCACGCACGAACGCTTCAGGCGTCGCGACATCCTCGATGCGCACCTTAGACCAGAGCCCGTCGGGATCGCGAAACGTCGCAACGCCACTCTCCGCCGAAAGGCCCGCGCCGGTCAGCACAACAATTGCCTCGAAAGGTGAACGGGACGCGTCGGTCATGAGAAGGGCCGCCGAAGTCGGTTGCGCTGCGCATTTCGCACACCGACATCCCGATCATGTTGTCGCGACCTCGTCCAGTCGAACGGTGCAAACCCTGGGCGTCTGACGCACGCGGCTGTTTGCGCGCTGGCGCGCGTGGTCCGCGCACCGTTTCATACGGTCAGCAAACACACGCCCCTGATTGGAGGACTTCAATGGTGGACCGCGTGGCAATGGCAGCCGATCTCGGCGCGCATGCGTTGCGTTTCGGCTGGTTCTTCGGCGTCAACCGATTGGTCGAGCGGCAGGCCGACCGCCTCGGCAGCCGGCGGGCGTTCAAGCCGACCAAACCAGTGCCGGGCCTGCGGCCTTTGCTGGAAGACCTCGGCCAACTGATGCTGCGCGATGCCCGCGCGGTCGGCGAAGGCACGCTCGCGCCGATCGATCTGCCGGCCAACAAACTGCCCGGCCATCTGAAACGTCTCCGCGCCATGCTGCGCGATCTGCCGGGCGCGGTGACGCGGCGCGAACAGCGCGACGCCACGTCAGCGCGTCAACTTGCAGAGACCGAGGGCTTGCCTGATTACTTCACGCAGGACTTCCACTTCCAGACCGGCGGCTATCTGACCGAGGACAGCGCCGCGCTCTATGACATGCAGGTCGAGACGCTATTCTACGGCAGTGCCGCGCTGATGCGGCGGGCGGCGGCGCGCCACGCGATCAGCGCGGTCGCCGGACGCGATCAGCGCACGCTCAAGCTTCTCGATGTCGCCTGTGGGACCGGCCGTTTCCTCCGCGAAATCCGTGAAGCGCTGCCGGCCATGTCGCTCAAAGGCGTCGATCTTTCCGAAGCCTATCTCGACGAAGCCCGGGCACACTTCGACGGCCTTCGCCCCGCAACGTTTTTGGCCGCGAACGCCGAGGCGCTCGGCGAAACCGACGGCGCTTACGATATCGTCACCTGCATCTTCCTGTTCCACGAATTGCCCCCGGAGGTCCGCCGCACGGTCGCAGGCGAACTCGCCCGCGTGGTCAAGCCGGGCGGAACGCTGGTGTTCATGGACAGCCTGCAGATGGGCGACCGGCCGAACTGGGACGGCCTGCTTGAGGCTTTCCCGGTTCGGTTCCACGAGCCCTATTACCGGCACTACGCGGTGGACGATCTCGACGGCATCTTCACCGCAAACGGCCTCGAGCTGGCGGAGAAGGAGCTCGCGTTCTTATCCAAGATCCTCGTCTACACGAAGCCTGACTAGCGCGGCCTACGCGGGGCGCGATCCCGCGCTTGCCGAGGTGCCTATTCGGCCGCCTCGGCAAGCGCGCCGTACCCCCCGCCCGTCGGCGTCGTGATGATGATCGCCTCGCCAGCCTCCAGCTCGGTCTGATCGCAGCCCTGCAGCGGCTCGACGGTACCACTCGAGCGGCGCACCTCGTTGCGGCCGACCTCGCCGCTCTCGCCGCCCGCCAAACCGAACGGCACCACCGTCCTGAAGCTTGTCAGCACCGCGCAGTCCATCCGCTCGAGAAAACGGATACGCCGGTACGTGCCGTCACCCGCGCGCCACTTACCCGCACCGCCGGAGCCGCGACGGATCGAAAACTCTTCGAGCACCACCGGATAGCGCAGCTCGAGAATTTCAGGATCGGTCAGCCGCGTGTTCGTCATGTGGACGTGGACGCCGCTTGTCCCGTCAAAGCCCGGCCCCGCCGGTGAGCCCGAGCAGATCGTCTCGTAATATTGGTGCCGCGCGTTGCCGAACGTCAGGTTGTTCATCGTCCCCTGGCTCGGCGCCATCGCATCTAATGCTGCGAACAGGCAGTTCGTCACGATCTGGCTGGTCTCGACGTTGCCCGCGACGACGGCTGCCGGATACCTCGGCGCGAGCATGCAATCGTCCGGGATCACCAATTCGATTGGCTTCATGCAACCGGCGTTCATGGGGATCGACGCGTCGACCATCACGCGGAACACATAGAGCGTTGCTGCGCGCGTCACCGGAGCCGGCGCGTTGAAGTTGTTGTCCTGCGTCGGGCTTGTGCCGGTGAAATCAACCTTCGCGGTGCGCGCCTCGCGGTCGACTGAGATGGTCACGGCAACCTTCGTGCCCTGGTCCATCTCGATCTCGAAACGACCGTCGGCGAGCTTGGAGAGCAGTTCGCGGACGCTTTCTTCCGCATTGTCCTGGACGTGGCCCATGTAGGCCTGCACGACATCGAGCCCAAAGTGGGCGACCATCTTTTCGAGTTCAGTGACGCCTTTTGCGTTGGCCGCCACATGCGCCTTCAGATCAGCGATGTTCTTCGTCGGCACGCGGGCCGGATACTTGGCGCCTGAGAGAAGGGCATGCGCGTCGTCTTCGAGGAACACGCCTTCCGAGACGAGCTGGAAGTTGTCGACGTAGACGCCCTCCTCGTCGATGTGCGTCGCCCGCGGCGTCATCGAGCCGGGCGTCAAACCTCCGACGTCTTCGTGATGCCCGCGGCTCGCAACGTAGAACAGGATCTTGCCCGTCTCCCGGGTGTCAAACACCGGTGTAATCACGGTGATGTCGGGGAGGTGCGTGCCGCCGTTGTAGGGCGCGTTCAGCATGAACACGTCGCCGGGCTTCATCGCACCCTGCCGCTCTCGGATGATTGTCTCGACGGAGCGATCCATCGAACCGAGATGCACCGGCATATGCGGCGCGTTGGCGACGAGCTGACCTTCGGCATCGAAGACCGCGCACGAGAAGTCCAGCCGTTCCTTTATGTTGACCGACTGGGCCGTGTTCCGCAGCGCCTCGCCCATCTGCTCGGCAATCGACATGAAGAGGTTGTTGAACACTTCGAGCAGCACCGGATCGGCCGTCGCCGTCAGCCGCTCGCTCGCGCGCTTTTCACGCCGCGTGAGTACGAGATCGTTGCGAAGCGTGACGGCGAGCTGCCAGCCCGGCTCGACCACAATCGTCTGGTTCGGCTCAATGACGATTGCAGGACCGATGATCGCGTTGCCACCGGCGACGAGACCTGCGCCCGCCCGGCTATAGACTTTCGCGTCGTGGTAGCGGCCGTTGGAATAGAACCGCGTCTCGCCCGTCGGCGTCTGATCGCGGCCATCGCCGGCTTCGGGCGCCTGCATCTCGCCTGCGTTGGCCCCGCCGCCGGCCGCCTCCACCTCGATCGCGGCAATCACGATCGCCTTTTCCGGCGAGACAAATCCGAAGCGCTGGCGATGTTCGGTCTCGAAGTCGCGCCGCATCAGATCCGGCTCGTCGAGAACAACCCGCAGTGCCGTGTCCGTCCCGTCATAGCGAAGATGAAGCCACGTGGTTGTTGCGATCTCGTCGTGCGCGATCGACTGACCGAGCAGTTCCTCCGTCACCTGCCCCGTCAACTCGAACCCGAGTTCCGAGACATCCTTCAGGCTCTCCGGCGACAGCACCGCTTCGACCGAGCGCTCGCGACTCGCGCGGATCTGCGCAAGGCCCATCCCGAACGCCGACAGCAGACCGGACAGCGGATGGATCAGCACCGTCTCCATGCCGAGCGTGTCGGCGATCGCGCAAGCGTGCTGGCCGCCGGCTGAGCCAAAGCAGTTAAGCGCATATTCGGTGACGTCATAGCCACGCTGCACGCTGATCTTCTTGATCGCGTTGGCCATGTTTTCGACCGCGATCCGGAGAAAGCCGTCGGCGACATCTTCGGCCTGACGGCCGTCACCGATCTCGGCGGCAAGCTCGGCGAAGGCGGTCCTGACCGCGTCTTCATCAAGCGGCGCATTCCGGTCGGGCCCGAAGATCTGCGGGAAGTCAGCCGCGCGAAGTTTGCCGACGCAGACATTCGCGTCCGTCACCGTCAGCGGCCCGCCGCGGCGATAGCACTTCGGGCCGGGATTGGCGCCGGCGCTGTCCGGGCCGACCCGGAAGCGGCCGTTCTCATAGAACAGGATGGAGCCGCCCCCGGCTGCCACGGTGTGAATGCGCATCATCGGAACGCGCATGCGCACGCCCGCGACCTGGGTCTCGAAGGCGCGTTCATAGTCACCGGCGTAGTGCGACACGTCGGTCGACGTGCCGCCCATGTCGAAGCCGATGACCTTCTCGAAGCCCGCGATTTCGGCCGTCGCCGCCGCACCGACCACGCCCCCCGCCGGGCCGGAGAGGATCGCGTCCTTCCCCCGGAACCGCGTCGCATCGGTCAACCCGCCCGAGGACTGCATGAACATCA
>JBCBXS010000207.1:0-5149 GCA_039816475.1 Pseudomonadota bacterium
CCGAAGCGATCGTCGCCGTTGCCATGGCGCCGGACATCACTTCGAGCGCGACCGACGCGAGATCGGAACCAGCCGAGGAACCCGCTCCGGCCGATGCACCTGCGCTGCCGCCGACGATCGCCCGGATCAAAACCGAGCCGGCCGCGCTGCCGCGCACGTCCGGCACCGATCTCCGCCGCGCGATGTTCGGCGCAAGCGCCGACGACGAGAATGCCGAAGACGACTTCGCGGCAGACGAAGACGACGCCTTTGAAGACGACATCGCAGAGGAGACGGCAGCGCGCGGGAAGGGTGCGATGGCCGACCCGAGCGCACAGGCGCAGACGGCAATGGGCGCGTTCCAGCGTCTGAAGGCGATGGCCTCCCGAACGCAACCGCGCATGCGCGGCAGCTCTGTTGCGATGGCTCAGGTTTCTGACGAGACGGACGCGGGCACAATCGAAGACCCCGAAGTCTTCGCTGAAGATGATCGAAACGTCGAAGACGAAGCCGCGGCAGCGAACGTCGAAGAGAGCGAGCCGCTGTCAACGGACGCGGACGCGGACGCGAGCGGAGACGCGGATCTTGGGCTGCAGGAAGAGCGCGCTGATGACGCTTTCCGCGTCGCCGAGGCTCTCGCATCGGATAGCGAGATCGCAACGATCGCCGCACGCGACGATGACTTGCCAGAGATAGACGAAGCGGACGACACAGCGCAGCTCGATCTGCTCGCGCAACTGTCGGAACCGGCCCCTGCGCCAAGGCAGTCGGCGCTGCTCGCTAACGCACGCATCCGCGCCTTTCGGCCGCCCTGGCAATCGCGATAAGCGCCGGCCGGTACTCGAAGTGCATGGTATCGAAGTGATACCACTTGCCGCCCCAGATGAAGCCGTGGCGCTCGAAGACTTCGACGATCGCGCGAGGCACCCGGTTGCGGTAGCGCGGCACGTTGCCTGGGCGACCGCCTGACCAGACCCAGTAATCGGCGAACTTCACGTTGAGATCGATGGCAGCGGCAAACGCGTGCACGCTCAAGCGCCGTGTGCGGGCGATGCGGCGCCAATTGAACGTGCCGGCCGTCGGCTTGAAGACGGCTGCATGCGCCGGATCGATCTTCTCGAGGCCGCGTGCGACCTTGCGCAACTGGTCGGCGGCGCCTGCAGCCGACGTCACCCGCAAGCGACGCCCGAACCAGTCGACGGTCACGAGCTTGCGACGGACGGCACTGGCCGATGCGCCGTAAATCGCCTTCATGAGAGCTTCGTTGCGAATGCGGCCGGGGTCGAAGTTGGTCGCCGGACGGTCTCGATCGCAGAACCCGAGCGGGTAGACCTGCGCCAGCATGTCTTCGATGTCGGCGTTGGCCAGCCTCTGCGCGTGTGTCTTTTCTTCGCCGTCATCGATAACGATCGCCTCGCCGGATTTGAGCTCAAGCTGATTGCCGTCAACGCCTGAGATCGTGTCGGGATAGGTGCTGACGAGTAGCTCGAGGCGTTCTGCGAGACTGACAGTCGCCGTCCCCGGCGACGATGTTGCGGCCTGCTGAGCTAGTGCCCCCGTTGCGGGGAGCAACGCGAGCGTGGCGACAACCGCACTAAGGCGTGCCAACAACCGTGTCGAACCTGCACTCCGCATTGGCCGTCACCTCCGCCGCTTCGCCTGCGACGTCTACGGTGATTTCCGCCCGGATCACAACCGGTCTGACTGCGTCAGAAGCAGTCAGACTGCCCGGGAAAGCGACGATCGAAGTGCTGACGAGAACGGCCGGCGAAGCACTTCGCTCCGCCGGCCGCACATACTTGAATGGGACTTGCGCGAGAGCGCTGACGCTCTTCGCCTAGTAAGCCGCCATCGCGTTGCCCGGTGAGCCTGTCGCACCCTTCACCGCAAGCGGATTAAAGATGTAGGCGAACTCGTAGACCTTGCTGTCTGCCAAGGCTTCCGTCGCGACGTTCTCGTGAATGAAGATACCGTTCCGCGTCAGAAAAATCTGATGCACCGGAAACGCGAGCTTCGGGTTTGGATTTGGCACGACCTCGACCGGCCACGTATCGGAACCGACGACCGCAACCCCCTTATCGGCGAGCCACTTACCGGCGCCCACTCCGATCCCGGGGCAGCCCGAATTGAACGTCGCGTTGTCCTTCTTCCAGTGCCGCGCCCAGCCGGTATGGAGAATCACGACGTGGCCTTCGCCGATCGCATCTGGGCTGAGGCCCTGCTTCTTCAACGCCCCTTCAAGATCACCGACCGTGATCTCGTAGCCCTTCTCGAGCGGCGCACCTTTGTAGGCTGCGACGTCAATCAGAATGCCCTTCGTGAAGAACGGTTTGACCTTCTCGATGCCGAGCTTCTTCAGCCCCGTCGGCCCAATGACGTCGTTGGCTTCGATGCCGTTGTAGAACTTCGCACCGATCCCGATGTGCCCGAGGCCATCGAACTGCGTGCCCACCTGACCGATCTCGGTCGAGAGGAAGTCGTCCATCCAGGTGACGCTGTTCTCGCCCAGCGGACCACCGGCGAGCCCTGATGTCCCGCGCACCGCAAACGTCCGATGGCCGAACAGAGGCATGCCAGACTCGTATGTCCTCGCGAGCGAGACGGTCTTGCCCTGCTTGATGAAGGTCATTGCCTCCTGCACGCGCTCGGCCGTCATGAGGTTCGAGCGGCCGGCCTCGTCGTCTTTCCCGAATTTCGAAGGATACCAGCTTTCCTCGGCGAAAGCGGTTCCGGCGGCCATCACCAGTCCGGCAGCGACAAGCGCTCCAACGCGAAAAGTGCGCAACATTGAACTCTTCCTCCTCTTGGGTGTCGGTCGACGCGGCACCTCATCTTCCGCATGCCTTGAAGCATGCGCGGGGATGCTAAGGCGATCAAGCGATCCACCGTTCGGCGTCAATGGCCACAGCGTCGAACGCGGCCCCTGGTTCCGCCGTCAGGCCATGTCGACCGCGTAGGTCCGTTTACAGAATTCGCACGTGACGACGACGTCGCCGTTCTCATCGCGCATGTCGTCGATCTGCTCGCGCGAGAACGTTTTCATCAGACCGCGCACACGCTCATCGGAACACTGGCAGAAAGCTTCCAGCGGTTGATCTTCCATCACGCGGACGCCTTCCTCGTGGAACAGGCGATAGAGCAATCGCTCCGGCGTCAGTGTCGGATCGAGCAGTTCGTGATCTTCAACGGTCGCCGCGAGCACGGAGACACGCTGCCAGTCGTCGTCGTCATCGCCGATCAGGAAGTCACTTGGCGCATCTTCTGGCGGCGGCTTCCCGCCTTCTGGCGAGACGTGCTGGACCATTAGGCCCGCGGCCCGCCAATGCCATTCCGTGTCGTCGGCGCCCTGGTGCCTCGCAACGGCGAGTTTGATGAAGGTCGGCAACTGCTCCGACTGGCGGAAATAGGTCAGTGCTGCATCCGACAATGGCGTTGCATCGAGCGAGACAATGCCCTGATAGCGATCCATGTCGGCGCCGGGATCAATCGTAAGCGCCAGATGACCCTCGCCGAGCAACGTGCCGTGATCGGTCGGCGGCGCAGTCCCTTCTGGCACACGATCGGCATAGTAGCTCGCATAGCCGCGGAGTTTCCCCGGCACTTGATAGTTGGTGACGAAGAAGCCAAGCGGGCCCTCGCTGCGGGTTTGCAGAATGAGCTTGCCGTTGAACTTCAACGCCGACCCGAGCAGGGCCGTCAGCGCGACGGCTTCACCGAGCACTTCCGCGACGGCGGGCAGCTCGTAATTATGCCGCTTCAGGATGTCGTCGACCGCCGGACCCAGACGCACGAGGCGCCCTGAAATCCCCGAGGCCTCCGTCCTGAACGGCACGATCACATCATCGCGGAACTCGCTGTCGCCGATCTGACGCGTTTCCATAGCGCTCGTTTCCGTTTTCGTGCCGGCTGCTGCTCAAACCCGGGGCCGACTCTGCACTCAGGCGCCGAGACACCAGCTCAGAATGGCCTTCTGTGCGTGAAGCCGGTTCTCGGCCTCATCGAACACGACCGATTGCGGGCCGTCGATCACATCGGCTGCCACTTCATGGCCGCGGTAGGCCGGAAGGCAGTGCATGAAGACCGCACCCGACTTGGCCTCCGCCATCAACGCGCGATCAACGGCATAGGGTCCAAGCATCTGCTTGCGTCGCGCCGCATCGTCCTGGCCCATCGAGACCCACGTGTCGGTGACCACACAATCGGCGCCGGCAACGGCTTCCCGCGGATCGTCGGTGACCGCGACATCCGCATCGTGCTGTCGCGCCCAAGCGATCGTCTCGGCGGGCAGGTTCAACTGCGGCGGACAGGCAAGCCGCAACCGGAACGACATTTTCGCCGCTGCATGGACCCACGAGTTCGCAACGTTGTTGCCGTCGCCGACCCAGGCGACCGTCCGCGACGCCACCGGCCCGCCGTTCTCTTCGAGCGTCATTATGTCAGCGACCACCTGGCAGGGATGACTGAGATCGGTCAGGCCGTTGATCACGGGGATCGTCGCATGCTCGGCCAACTCGGTCAGCGTCGCGTGCGACTTCGTCCGCAACATGATCGCATCGCCATAGCGGGACAGCACTTTCGCGGTGTCCGAGATGCTCTCGCCGCGCCCGAGTTGCAGGTCGCCGTGATTGAGCGAGATCGTCCCGCCACCGAGCTGCCGCATCGCGACATCGAATGAAACCCGCGTCCGCGTCGACGGCTTCTCGAAGATCATGAGCAGGTTCATGTCTTCGATCTGGTCGGGCGCGAACTGCGGCGGCGGCTTTCGGCCCGCTGCCTTCATGGCGTGTGCGCGATCGACGATGTCACGTAGCGTCACGCCGTCGAAATCGCTGATGTCGAGGAAGTGACGCGGCGCGTTCATGACGCCTGCGCCTGCGCTGACCGGACGTGCGCGAATGCACGGCCGAGCTTGTCGAGGCCCTCGTTCAGATCATCCCGCGAGACGTTGATCGGCGGGATCAGGCGCAGCACGTTCTGGCCCGCGCCGACGGTGAGCAACTGTTCATCCATCGCAGCACGGCTGACGTCGGGCACCGGCACCTTGAGCTTGAGCCCCGTCAGGAACCCCTTGCCGCGGATCTCTTCAATCATGTCCGGCCACGTGTCCTGCAATTCCGCAAGGCGCTGGCGGTACCAGAGTGCGCGATCCTGCAGGACGTTGAGGATCGCG
>JBCBXS010000208.1:0-5124 GCA_039816475.1 Pseudomonadota bacterium
CGCGCATCACAGCGAGTTCGTTTTTCCGGTTGAGCTGGAGGAGGGCACCGATGCTGCCGACGAGCACGGCAAACATGATCATCAACTCGGTGTAGGCCGGCAGGCGCAGCAGCGTCAGCTCGAAGACCTTGTCGAGGCCGATGTCTCGGTCGGTCTTGCCGGACTGGCGTAGCATCTCGATAAAATCGACCATGAATACGATCAGCGCGCAGACTGAGAATGCGCCGAGCGTGGTCACCAAAAACCGCCAGGCAAGATAGCGCTGAAGCGATGTGCGGCCGAGCATGGCTTAGGGCCTCGCCGGTTGCGGATCGGGCGCGCGGCGCCCGCGCGGCGTCAGCGAGCGAATGAGCCCCAACACGGCTTCTTCAATCCGGAACTGAAGGGCGGTCAACGCGCGGCCGGTTGCCGTCGGGCGGCCTGTCACGCGGATGATGAACAGCGCCAGCAGCATTCCCAGGATCGGCACTGCGTAGAGGAGCGGGATCGCGCTGTCGTCCCGGGCAATCATGTTGTTGGCAGCAAGCCCCAGAACCCGAACCGTCGCGGCCACCACAAAGCTCGCGACCATCGCCTTGGTGCGGCTGGTTCGTGTCGACTGCGCCTGCCCCATAAAAGCGAGCGCGATCAGCACGAACACAAACGGATAGAGCGGCCCCGCAAATCGCTCATGCAACTCTGCGACGAGCTTGCCGCGGGCCCGTTTGACGTAGGGATCATCGGCGTCGAGGAAGATGAGCTCCGACGTGTAGCGTTCGTTCGCCCGCCACGAGTGCTTTGGTGCCGCTTTCTGCAGCGAAGACAGATCAATGGCGTAGCTCTGGAAGCGGATGATCTCGCTCGGCGCGATCACATCGGCCTGGCGGATGATCGCCCCGTTCTGGAGCCTAAGGAACGTGCCCGTATCCGTTTTGACGATCCGGCCCCGCTCGGCGGACAGCGTCGTGATCTCCTTCGGCTTGCGCGCATCATGGAAGAGCACGCCGAGCAGATCACCGTTCAGCGCGCGTTCGCGGACGTGGACTGTGACGCCGCCATCGGCTTCGGCAAACTTCCCCGGTTGAAGCACCTGCGTGATCAGGTCGGTGCGGACTTTTGTGATCAGAGACCGAACCTCCTTCATCGAAGCCGGCATGATCAGGTGATTGACCAGCATCGCCCCGCCGGAGACGATCGCGGCCAGCAGGAGGAGGGGGGCTGCGAACCGCCAAAGCGATCCTCCGGACGCCGTCACGATGATGAGTTCGCTGTCGCCGCTCAACCGGTTGAGAATGAAGATGGTCGCGATCAGAAGCGCGATGGGCGCGATCAGTGCGAGCAACTTCGGGACGGCGAGCGTCGTGATCAGCAGGAACGTCGTCGCGTCTTGACCGCTCGTCGTCACAAGCTTGAGCTGCTTCAGCGCGACGGCGATCCAGATCACCGCCGTCAGCGAGACCAGGATCAGCACGAGCGCGCTCAGCGCCTGCCTGAAGATGTAGCGCGAAAAGATCGCCATCTCTGCCGAATGCCTGCCCCGTCTCGACGTCGGGTCCCACAGGAGTCGGGCAGAAATCCGGCCAGCTTTACCCGAAACAACTGGAAACTCTTGGCGATGCCGATAGCAGGGGCTAGGCTTTCGACATAGCCGACGTGCCGAGTTGTCCCCCGGATCGTGGCCCTGCTTTCCGTCGCCGCGCCGCCTGCGTTTTTCGGACCCAACCGCCGGAACCGCGCGAGCGCTGCGAGATTGAGGGCACCGAGGCCTGCCAACCCGTGCCGGCGGCACTTCGCCAGACCTTTCGCGATCCCCACCCGATGTTGCAGGATACTGATGCCAAAGCCGCTTTCCGTCTCGTTTGATACCCTCAACACCAAGCTCAATGACTGCGCCGTTGTCCTGATCGATCAGGATGGCAAGCTGCCGTCCCGCGCGAAGAAGCTCGACAAGGCCTCCGACGGTCACCTGACGCGGGTGCTCGAAGCGGCTGGCTTCGAAGGGAAGGCGAAGTCGTCGGTCGATGTCCTCGCGTTGCCGAAATCAGATGCGAAGCGGATCATCGCCATCGGGCTCGGCAAAGTCGCCGACATGACCCGGCCGGACTGGATGCTGGTCGGCGGCTACATCGCCGGGCTGCTCGCCTCGCGAAAAGTAAAGGCAGCAACGCTGATCTCGGAGGTTGCGAGCGGTGACGCCGAGCCCCATGAGATCGCAGCCGATCTGGCAGCTGGCGCTCAGCTTAGATGTTACACGTTCTCGAAATACCGGACCGAGGCGAAGAACGACGAGAAGCGACCGGACGTCCTCGAGAAGCTGACGATCCTGACGGACGACGTCGGCGACGCGGAAAGCGCATTCGTTGAGACCGGTGCTGTCGCAGAGGGCATGATGCTCGCGCGGGACCTCGTGAACGAGCCAGCGAATGCGTTGGGCCCGATTGAGTTTGCCAAGCGCTGCGCGCAACTCTCGGATCTCGGCGTTGACGTCGAAATCTTTGATGCCGACCAGCTCGAGGATATGCGGTTCCATTCGCTGCTCGCCGTCGCGCAGGGCAGCGCCCGTCCGGCCCGCGTTGCAATCATGAAATGGAACGGCGCGAAATCGAAACGCGCCAAGCCCGTCTGCTTCATCGGCAAGGGCGTCGTGTTCGACACCGGCGGTATCTCGATGAAGCCTGCCTCCGGCATGGAGGACATGAAAGGCGATATGGGGGGTGCTGCCTGCGTTACGGGCCTGATGCACGCCCTTGCCAAGCGGAAGGCCTCGGTCAACGCGGTCGGTCTCGTCGGCCTCGTCGAGAACATGCCATCGGACCGCGCGATGCGACCGGGAGACATCATCCAGTCCCGCTCCGGCAAGACAATCGAGGTTTTGAATACCGACGCTGAGGGCCGGCTCGTCCTCGCCGATCTGCTCTACTACGCGGAAGAGACGTTCTCGCCGAAGTTCATGATCAACCTTGCAACGCTCACCGGGGCGATCATCATCGCCCTCGGCAAGGAAAACGCAGGGCTCTTCTCGAACGACGACACGCTCGCCCAGCGCCTGACGGCCGCCGGCGAGACGACGGGTGAGAAGGTCTGGCGCATGCCGCTTGGGGCTGCCTACGACAAGATGCTCGATACGCCGAACGCGGACATGAAGAACATCGGCGGGCGCGCCGGCGGCTCGATCACGGCCGCTCAGTTCCTTCAGCGCTTTGTCACCGACGTGCCGTGGGCACATCTCGATGTCGCTGGCGTCGCCATGGCGTCGAAGAAAACCGACATCTCGCAGACCTGGGCCTCAGGCTGGGGCGTCCGTCTGCTCAACGAACTGGTCGCGAGCCACTACGAGTAGCGGTCGGAAACGCCCGGCGCCGTCACGACCGTGCTGCACGCGCCGAGCCGTCTCGAAGGGGCCGCCGCGTGAAGGACCGCGGGGGGACCGAAAGTTATCCTCGGGCGGTCTGCTCAGCTTAAAGTGCGAAGATCGCGGCTCGTGTCAGAGCGCTGCAGTGTCCAGGCCGGAGATCATCGGCAGATTGAAAGGGTCATTACCAACTGCAAAAACGCCATGAATGCACGCCCGGTTCCATAATATTGATTATGCGAAATCATCCGGCTGTGCGTTTCAGCGCAGCCCGCAACTCGCAGCTCAGGGCTTGAGATGTTTGCGGCGTTCGCTTCTTGAGCGACTGTCGTCATCGGCCACGCACGCGCGAGATCGGCACGACCATTCCTTTACGCCTGACCAACCGTCTCGCCAGTTACGGTCGTTTCGGTCCGGACGACCGGCTCCGCTTGAAAGCCGTGGCCGCCGAAGATGAGCGCCACCTGCGCGATGGCGACGGCGAAGACTGCGATGACAAAGCCCGGCAGAACGTTCGTCGACGCGACGATCTGGACAAATGGCACATAGGCCTCCGGGATCACGAAACCGAGCATCTTGGCAATCAGGCTGTCGGTTGCCTGGGAGAGCTGAAACAAGAACTCGCTCGCGTCCTGGATCGTCGGCGATTGCGCGAGCTCGAACGTCGCTGTGTAGGCGAGCCCGCTGAACGACGCCTGCGGCAACAGGTTTGCCTCCGTCATCCCGAATATGCCGGCTGAGAAGAGTATGCCGAGGGGCAGCGCCAGACGGAAGTAGCCCCACCTGAGCGCGCGATGGCGCCAGTTGAGTGAGATGCGCAAGAGCACCGTCGTGCCGAGGAAGGTGACGACACCGAATAGGATTGCAGTCCACCACAGCCGCTCAGCGTTTGTGCCAGAAACCATAAGGAGCGCGACGAAGCCCGCAGCTCCGGCTTTGATGACCGCCTCCCCCGTCGTCCAGACCCGTGCGGTAGCTGCGCGAAGGCCTGTCAGCGTTCGGCCGAAGTAAAACGGCATCTCGTGACTAAAGCGGGCGTACTCGAGGGCGAGCCCCTGCAGCAGAGCTGCGCCCGCTGCCACGGCTGCAAACACAAGGGGCTGCGTCGCCGCCAACCAGGCCGCACCAGCGATGAGCGCGATCTCGACAGCAAGGCTTACAAGGTTCAAGACGACGCGCATTCACACTCCCGCTGTTCGCCGTCGGCCGCTCACCGCACTATCGGCGATAACGCGTCAGCATAACCAACGGTGCCGGAATGCCCACCTCGGATGATCCCACCGCGCCAATCGATCGGCTGCGAGATGTGATGGCTCAACTCCGCGATCCCGAGACCGGCTGCCCGTGGGACATCAAACAGACGTTTGCATCCATCGCGCCTTACACCGTCGAAGAGGCCTACGAGGTGCAGGACGCGATTGCGCGGGACGATCTGTTGGATCTTAAGGAGGAGCTCGGCGACCTGCTGCTTCAGGTTGTCTATCACGCGCAAATGGCCTCCGAGGCCGGTGCGTTCGACTTCGACGATGTGGCCTCCGGGATCGTCGACAAGATGGTGCGGCGCCATCCGCACGTCTTTGGCACGTCGGAAGAACGCGCCCGCGGGGCAGAGCCCGGCTTCTGGGAACGGCTGAAGGACCAGGAGCGAGAGGCGAAAGCCGCCGCGCGCGCGAAGGCCGGCATCGCCCGAGAGACTGCACCGTCGCTGCTTGATGACGTACCGCCGGCGCTGCCGAGCCTGACGCGCGCCGTCAAGTTGCAGAACAAAGCGGCGCGGGTCGGCTTCGACTGGC
>JBCBXS010000209.1:0-5112 GCA_039816475.1 Pseudomonadota bacterium
CCGTCGAGGACTAAACGGCGGCGACCGTTGATCCTTTGCGGCGCGTCGGCCATATCGGTTGCATGGCAGACACCACAGATAAGCCGACCCGCAAGCGCGCCGCTCCGAAGAAAAAGGCGCCTGCGAAAAAGCCTGCCAAGGACACAACGCCGAAGCCGCGACAGTCACGGGGCAAGTCGGGCAAGCCGGTTGCACCGCCGGTTGAGACGTCAGCCGCTACACCCGGGCTGGGTGAGGCACCGCAGGCAGCGTTCACAGCTGCCGCCGGCCCCGCCGCACTGCCCGATCCGAGCCAATACGCCAACGTCGAAGCCAAGCCGCTCCCCGCGCTCCGCCAGTCTGCGCCGCGTCCGCCGATGGGTGGCGAAAGCCTGACCGCGACACTCGATGCCATGCTCGCGCGGCCGGAGCAGCGGTCCGACAAAGCGAAGGCCGTCCTCGCAAAGCAGCCGATGATCGCGAGCCATCCGCTTGTTGCCGGTACGCTCCCGGAGTTTGCACCGCACCGGCCCGACCGACCCGAAAAGTCCGAGGGCGGCGTCACGTTCAAGATCGCGTCCGACTTCGAGCCGAAGGGTGACCAGCCGGAGGCGATCGCCGAACTCGTCAGCGGCGTGAACGAGCACGAGCGCGACCAGGTCCTTCTCGGCGTCACCGGATCGGGCAAGACTTTCACGATGGCGCAGGTCATCGCAAGGACGCAGCGGCCCGCGCTGATCCTCGCACCGAACAAGACGCTCGCGGCACAGCTCTACGGCGAGTTCAAAAGCTTCTTCCCGGAGAACGCCGTCGAATATTTCGTCTCGTATTACGACTACTACCAGCCTGAGGCTTACGTCCCGCGCACCGACACGTACATCGAGAAGGAAGCCTCGATTAACGAGCAGATCGACCGCATGAGGCACGCCGCAACGCGCGCGCTCCTTGAACGCGATGACGTGATCATCGTCGCATCGGTCTCCTGCATCTACGGTATCGGCTCGGTCGAGACGTACACCGCGATGACGTTCGCGCTGCAGGCCGGCGAACAGATCAGCCAGCGCCAGCTTCTCGCCGACCTCGTCGCGCTGCAGTACCGGCGGAGCGACACGAACTTTATCCGCGGCACGTTTCGCGTTCGCGGCGACACTGTCGAGGTCTTCCCGGCTCACTACGAGGATCGCGCGTGGCGCATTTCGCTGTTCGGCGACGAGATCGAAACAATCACCGAATTCGATCCGCTGACGGGTCAAAAGAGCCAGGACCTGAAACTCGTCAAGATCTACGCGAACTCGCACTACGTCACGCCGAAGCCGACGCTCATGCAGGCGATGAACCAGATCAAGGCCGAGCTGAAGCAGCGGCTTGAGGAGCTTTACAACACCGGCAAACTGCTTGAGGCGCAGCGGCTTGAGCAGCGCACGATGTTCGACCTCGAGATGATGGAGGCGACGGGCGCGTGCAACGGCATTGAGAATTACTCGCGCTATCTGACCGGTCGCCGCCCGGGCGATCCGCCGCCAACGCTGTTCGAATACTTGCCCGACAACGCGCTGGTGTTCGCCGACGAGAGCCACGTCACGGTTCCGCAAATCGGCGGCATGTTCCGAGGCGACTACCGGCGCAAGGCAACGCTCGCGGAGTACGGCTTCCGCCTCCCGTCCTGTCTCGACAACCGGCCGCTCCGCTTCGAGGAATGGGACGCGATGCGCCCGCAGTCGGTCTACGTGTCCGCGACACCCGGCGGCTGGGAACTCGAACAGACCGGCGGCACGTTCGCCGAACAGGTCATCCGGCCGACCGGCCTCACCGATCCGGTCATCGAGATCAGGGCCGCTTCCAGTCAGGTCGACGACGTTATCGACGAAGTCCGCCAGACGGCTGCGAAGGGGTATCGCACGCTGGTGACGACGCTCACGAAACGGATGGCGGAGGACCTGACCGAGTACATGCACGAGCAGGGCATCCGCGTCCGCTACATGCACTCCGACATCGACACGCTCGAACGCATCGAGATCATCCGCGACCTTCGCCTCGGCGCGTTCGATGTCCTGATCGGCATCAACCTTCTGCGTGAGGGTCTCGACATCCCTGAGTGCGCGCTTGTCGCGATCCTGGACGCGGACAAGGAAGGCTTCCTCCGCTCAGAGACGTCGCTTGTGCAGACGATCGGCCGCGCAGCGCGAAACGTCGATGGCCGCGTGATCCTCTATGCCGACAGTATGACGGGCTCGCTCGAACGCGCGATCGCCGAGACCGACCGGCGCCGCGAGAAGCAGCTCGCCTACAACGAGGCCAACGGCATCACGCCGGCGAGCATCAAGAAGAACATCTCCGACGTGCTCGAAAGCGTCTACGAGCGCGACCGCGTTACGGTCGATGCGGGACTTGCAGGCGGCGGTCGCGGCGGACAATCGGGTGATGGCGAAGCGGCGACGGTCGGGCACAACCTACAGGCGGTGATGGCCGATCTCGAGAAGCGCATGCGCGAGGCGGCCGCCGACCTCGAGTTCGAGGAGGCAGCCCGCCTCCGCGACGAACTCAAGCGGCTGCAGGAAACCGAGCTTGCGATTGCCGACGATCCCATGGCGCGCCAGCGCGATGTCGAAGGACAGGCCGGGGCATTTGCAGGCGAGAAGAAATACGGCTCGGCGGCCAACATGCCGGCTGGCTCTTCGGGCGGCGGCAATGGCGGTCGCTACAAGAACCAGAAACTGCGTAAGCCGCAGAACAGGGCGCCCGACGGCGGCGCAGGCGCCTTCGGCGAAAACATCAAGGGCCCTCACAAACCCGCGCTTGAAGAGATGGGCCCGCACGCTTCGAACAGCGTGCCCACCGGCACGCGGCCCCGCCCAATCAAAACCGTCGAAATCGACGACCCGGCCGAAAAGAAGAAACGCCGCGGCCGCCCAAAGAAAACCGGCCGCCCGGGGGCGTAGTCGCTGGTAAACCGCGCTGTGGACCTCACCATGACCACTGTCACAGGAGGATGCCGCTGCGGGCGTGTTTCGATCTCGGCGGCGGGTAACCCGGATCGGGTTGGCGTCTGCCATTGCATGGAATGTCGAAAGCAGTACGGCACGCTGTTTCTGGCCGCGGCGGTGTTTGCTGAGGCGGCGGTCACGGTCGAGGGCGAGACCCGCAGCTACAAGGGTCGCCACTTCTGCCCGGAGTGCGGTTCGGCGGTGTTCATCGTGAGTGGCGACAAGGTCGAAGTGCCACTCGGAACGTTGGACGCGCCGGACCAACTGACCCCGACCTACGAGATCTGGACCGACCGCCGCGAGAGCTGGCTGCCGACATTCCCCCTCGCGCACAGCTACCCGAAGGGCCGCGACGACACCTGACGCTGTCGCCGCATGCTTCCTCGGTTTCCAGCTCAGGGCCTGTCGCGCGCAAGTCGCTCCGTCCACCGCCTGTCACAAACGTTATCCGGGTTTATCGGCAACTGGCTGCCGTCTGCTTGTCCGCTCGCACGGGCACGCCACGTCCTCCGGAACGTCAGTCAAGCACGCCCGTTTTTCAGTGCGGGCCCGAGGCTGCGTCACAAACCGTTTCCGGAGAGCATCATGACGAAGTTCAGGCTGAACGGATCTGAAGTGGAATTGAATGCGCCGGCGGACGTCCCACTGCTGTGGGCCATCCGCGAAGAGATTGGCCTGACGGGCACGAAGTATGGATGCGGCGTCGGCATGTGCGGCGCCTGCACGGTGCACGTTGATGGAGAAGCCACCTTCTCATGCCTGACGACCGTTGCAGATGTAGCAGGCCGCGACGTGAAAACAATCGAGGGGCTTTCCGAGAACGGCGATCATCCGCTGCAGAAAGCGTGGATCGCTGAACAGGTTCCGCAATGCGGCTACTGCCAAAGCGGGCAGATCATGCGTGCGGCTGATCTTCTCCAGCGAAACGCAAAGCCAAGCGCCGACGAGATCCGCGAAGCGATGTCGAGCAATCTTTGCCGTTGCGGCACGTATGTCCGCATCCAACGGGCTGTCGCCCGCGCAGCGCGGGAGGCATAAGCATGATCACCTCCAAGCGTAAGACGACTGTCACGAAGCCGGCTAACGGTGTCTCGCGGCGGCACGTTCTCGCAGGCACCGGCGCACTCACCTTTGCCATTTCAACCGGCGGCATCGTCGGCCTCGTACGTGCGCGCGACGCATCGGACACCGCTCAGGCAACTCGGTCTGCGAACCCGAATGCATGGGTCACGCTTCATCCGGACGGCGCAATCGACATTGTGTTTCCAGCGACCGAGATGGGCCAGGGGAGCTCGACATACTTGCCCCTCATGCTGGCCGAAGAGCTCGATGCAGACTGGGAACAGGTGCGTATTCTGCAGCTGAACAGCGATGACCGCCGCTTCGGAAATCAGCTGTTCGGCGGCGTGCTTTACACAGCGGGCAGCTCGGCGGTCTACGGCTACATGATGCCGTTGCGGCGCGCAGGCGCGCAGGCCCGCCGGATGCTGATCGCGACGGCTGCGAAAGCTTGGGGCGTCCCTGCGGATACACTCGCGACGGAGCCCGGCCGCGTCGTCGAACGCAATGGCAGCCGCACAATCACTTACGGCGAACTTGCGAGCCGGCCGGACTTTGTGACGAGCGTGCCGGAGATCACCGACGCCGACCTCAAGGCGTCTGCGGACTTCCGGCTGATCGGCAAGGACGTGCCGCGCCGCGACATTCCGGACAAAACCAAGGGCGTTGAGACCTACGGGATCGATGTCCGCGTTCCGGACATGCTCTACGCGGCCGTTCTGCGCGCACCTGTCGAAGACGAGACGCCTGAGCAGATCGACGAAACCGCAGCGCGTCGCGTCGGCGGTGTGGTTGACGTCGTAACGCTCCCCGACGGCATCGCCGTCGTCGCTGAGACGATGTGGGCGGCCTTCCACGGGCGCGATCAGTTGAACGTCGCGTGGTCTTCATCGTCACCGCTGCGAAAGGCTGACAGCGCGAGCGACCTGAAAACTTACGTCACGGCCGCAGAGAGCGACGCCGACGGAGCCGTCTGGTCGGAGAGAGGCAACGCACGCGGGGCCATCTCGGCGGCGCCGCGCAAGCTAAGCGCCACCTACATGTCCGACTACGCCTATCACGCGCAGATGGAGCCGATGGCAATCGTCGC
>JBCBXS010000020.1:0-16622 GCA_039816475.1 Pseudomonadota bacterium
GGGATCGGTCTGGGCGGTATTCGTGAAGCGTGCTTCCGCCGTGTAGAGCATCGCCTTGAACGCGTAGGGCCCGCCCTGTGTCCGCGCCGAACCGCCCGTCGGCGTGAACGGGCCGATCGTGCCGCACCATGCGCCAACATTGCCGACGGAATGCACTTTGAGCGCGCGGAACGTCCCGTCCTTGTCGAGCGCGAGGGAAACTTCCGACATCTGATCGCGGCCATGCGTGTCGGTCAGGAACGCCTCGGAGCGATCGGCAACCCATTTGACCGGGCGACCGACTTCGCGAGCCGCCCACAGCACCAGCGGCGGTTCGGCGTAGAGTGAGTTCTTGCCGCCAAATCCGCCGCCCACATCCGGCGCGACATGCCTGATTTTCTCAGGCGCAATGTTGAGGACCTTCTCGGCGATCATCGTCCGGTTGGCGTGGATGTTCTGGGACGAATTCCACAGCGTGTAGCTGTCGGTCGCGGCGTCGTAGCTGGCAGCGCACCCGCGTGGCTCCATCGCGGCGGCCGTCACGCGCGAGTTCTTGATCTTCAACGAGACGACATGATCGGCGGCGTCGAACGCTGCTTCGACGTCGGCGCGGTTGCCGAGCTCGAAATCAAGACAAAGGTTACCGGGTGCGATGTCCCAGAGCTGCGGCGCACTGGTCTCGCCTGCAACGTCCTGCGTGACGACGGTGTCGAAATCCTCAAACGCGACGTCGATCAACTCAGCCGCATCGCGCGCCTCGCCGAGACGCTCGGCGACGATAAAGGCGATGCCTTCGCCGGCGTGACGGATCGTGCCGTCTGACAGACAATGATGGACGGCAGCTTTCATCGGCGAGCCGTCCTTGAAGGTCGACACCGGAGATTTCGTTGGGATTGGCCCGTGGCCCTGCGCGATCCATTGGTCACCGGTGACGATGAGCAGCACCCCTGGTGCGGCCCGGGCCGCTGAGACATCCAGCTTCGTGATACGACCGTGAGCAATCGGCGAGCGGACCATGAAGCCCGCGCACTGGCGGTCAAATCGCAGATCGTCGATAAACGCGCCGTGCCCGGTCAGAAAGCGCGTATCTTCAGTGCGAGTGAGGCTGTCGCCGATGCGAACCATTTCGGACATGACATTCAATCCGGGTGTTGTGTTGGAAGCGCGCCTGGCGGCCGCTGAACGTCTTATATCCGGGCGGCAGGAGACCTGACTATGGACGATTGCGCGCTCTTGAAGGCAATGTTCGAGGCGGCCGTGCGCGCGGCGGACCCAGCCCATACACTCGGCAAGCATCTGCCTGATCCGCCACGCGGCCGCACGATCGTAGTCGGTGGCGGGAAGGCCGGCGGCAGCATGGCGCGCGCGCTTGCTGACGCCTGGGATGGCCCACTCGAAGGCCTCGTCGTCACGCGCTACGAGCATGGGGCTGATGCCGGCCCGATCCGGGTCGTTGAGGCGTCACACCCGGTGCCAGATGATGCTGGCCAGGCCGCCGCGCGCGAGATGCTAGAACTTGTGTCGGGCCTGAGCGAGGAAGACCTCGTGATCGCGCTGGTCTCTGGCGGGGCCTCAGCACTGTTGAGTGTGCCGGCCGACGGGATCACGCTTGCTGAAAAGCAGGCAATCAACCGCGCGCTTTTGAAGTCCGGCGCAGCGATTGATCAGATGAATGCCGTCCGCAAGCATCTTTCCGGCATCAAAGGCGGTCGGCTGGCCGCGCGGTGTTACCCGGCTCGCGTCGTCACCCTCGCGATCTCGGATGTGCCGGGTGACGATCCTGATGTCATTGGCTCGGGCCCGACGGTGCCGGACCGCTCGACGCGGCAGGATGCACTTGAAATTCTGGAGCGCTACAAGATCGATGTGCCGGCATCGGTCCGCGCGCATTTAGAGCAGCCGGCTTCCGAGTCGCCGAAGCCCGGCGATGAGGTCTTCGCGCGCACCGAATTTCGGATGATCGCCACACCGCAGATGTCGCTCGAGGCTGCCGCCGCGATCGCGAAAGAGCACGGCATTGCGCCGGTCATGCTCGGCGATGCGATCGAAGGCGAGGCCCGCGACGTCGCCCGCGATCAGGCACAGATGGCGCTTCAACTGAAACGGTCAGGCGATCCTGTCAGCCCGCCAGCCGTCCTCCTTTCAGGCGGAGAGACGACCGTGACCGTCCAAGGCAATGGCCGCGGCGGGCGGAACGCTGAGTATCTGCTGGCCCTCGGCGTTGCGTTGGATGGCACCGACGGCATTTCGGCTTTTTCGGGCGATACCGACGGGATTGACGGTACGGAAGACAACGCCGGCGCCTATCTCAGGCCGGACACGTTGGCGCGGGCAGCCGCCCAAGGCCTCGACGCTGCAGCCCATCTCGCCAATAACGACGGCTATGGCTTCTTCTCAGCGCTCGGCGACCTTGAAAAGACCGGCCCGACACTGACAAACGTCAACGATTTCCGTGCGATACTTGTGCGATAACGCCAGCACATTTCGAACGCGCGCACCTGCAACTGATTGGGACCCGATGACATGTCGCTGATGATGCCAAAACCGGAACAGGCGATCCTCGATCGCCGGGACGATCTGATCGCACGCCTCCGCGACATCCTGCCTGCCGACAACGTCATCGACGACGAAGAAGCCCGGCGCGCCTATGAGTGCGACGCGCTGACGATGTATCGCCAGCTTCCGCTCGTCGTGGCGCTGCCGGAGACGGTCGAGCAGGTCTCTGAGATCATGGCGCTGGCGGATGAATTGAACATCAAGGTTGTCCCGCGCGGCGGCGGCACATCCCTGTCCGGTGGGTCGCTCCCGCTCGAGGACGGGATCCTGCTTGCTATGGGCAAGTTCAACCGCGTGCTCGAAGTCGATTACGAGAACCGTTGCGCGCGCGTGCAGCCCGGCGTGACCAACCTCGCGATCACCAAAGCGGTCGAACACAAAGGCTTCTACTACGCGCCTGATCCGTCGTCGCAGATCGCGTGTTCGATTGGCGGAAACGTGGGCGAGAACGCCGGTGGGGTTCACTGCCTGAAGTACGGCCTGACGACCAATAATATTCTCGGTCTCGAAGTCGTCCTGATGGGCGGGGAAGTCGTGCACCTCGGCGGCAAGCATCTCGACAGTGAGGCCTACGACCTCCTCGGCGTGATGACGGGCTCAGAAGGCCTGCTCGGGGTCATTACCGAAGTCACGGTTCGCATTCTGCAGAAGCCGCAGGTCGTCCGCGGTCTGCTTCTCGGTTTCCCGACGGTTGACGACGGCGGCGACTGTGTGGCGGCGGTCATCGCAGCCGGCATCATCCCCGGCGGTATGGAAATGATGGACAACGCGTCGATCCGCGCCGCCGAAGCTTTCCAGCCCTGCAACTATCCGGTCGATGCTGAAAGCCTCGTCATTGTCGAACTCGACGGCACGCCAGCGGAAGTCGACCACCTGATCGCGCGGGTCAGCGACATCGCAAAGTCGCACAACGCGTCGGTAATCCGCGTGTCGCAATCCGAGGAAGAACGTCAGCAGTTCTGGGCGGGCCGGAAAAATGCGTTTCCAGCCGTCGGTGCGATTGGCCCGGATTATCTCTGCATGGACGGCACCATTCCGCGCGGGCAGTTGTCATTCGTCCTGCGCAAGATGAACGAGCTCGCCGCCAAGCACGGCCTTCGCGTCGCCAACGTCTTCCATGCCGGCGACGGCAACCTGCATCCGCTGATCCTCTACGATGCCGCTATTCCAGGCGACATCGAAAAAGCCGAAGCGTTTGGCGCCGATATCCTGAAGCTCTGTGTCGAAGTCGGCGGCGTGCTGACCGGAGAGCACGGGGTCGGTGTCGAGAAGCGCGATCTGATGGGCGAGATGTTCACCGAGACGGACCTCAAGCAGCAGCAGCGGCTCAAATGCGCGTTCGATCCGCAGCATCGCCTAAACCCCGGCAAGGTCTTCCCGACGCTGCACCGGTGCGCTGAACTCGGTCATGTGCACGTGCATCGCGGCAAGGTCCCGTTTCCCCATCTGCCGCGGTTCTGATGTCTGACGTGGGAGCTGATGCCGATACCGGCAGCGGGACGCTTGCGCCGACGTCGGAACACGACCTCGTCGAGGTCATCAAGGCTGCAATCGCGAACCGCGAGGCGATGGCGGTCGCAGGCTCCGGCAGCAAGCGTGCGTTTGGCCACACCGTCGGCGCGCCCCGAAAGCTGACCACCGCTGCAATGACGGGCGTCTCGCTCTATGAGGCGGCCGAACTTGTGATGACCGCTGCGGCCGGCACACCGATGCGCGAGGTGATGGGTTTGCTGCGCCAGCAGGGCCAGCAGTTGGCGTTCGATCCCGTCGACCCTGCCGCACTCTACGGCGGCGAGCCCGGTGACGGCACCATCGGCGGTGTATTTGCGACCAACCTCTCCGGTTCGCGTCGCCTGACGGCCGGGGCGGCCCGCGATCACCTGCTCGGCTTCCGCGCGGTCTCCGGGCGTGGCGACGTCTTCAAGTCCGGCGGACGCGTGATGAAAAACGTGACCGGCTACGATCTGTCGAAGTTGATCACCGGCTCGCACGGCACGCTCGCTGTGATGAGCGAAGTGACGTTCAAGGTTCTGCCGAAGCCAGAGACCGAGCGGACACTTGCGATTTCAAGCCTTGATGCTGCCGCGGCGCTTGCCGCGCTGCGGACCGCATCCGGGTCGCCTTTCGAAGTCTCCTGCCTCGCCTATTTGCCTGAGCGCAGCGCGAAGGACGTGGGTCTATCGCAGCCGAGTGCTCTGCTTCGACTCGAGGGGCCAGAGGTCTCGGTCCTGTCGCGGCGGGATAGCTTGGCAGCTCTCGTCGGCGGTGATGGGACCTGCGATACGCTCGACGCGCCGGCGTCGGAAAGCCTTTGGGTTCAGATTCGCGATGGAGCTCCCGTTGCGGCTCGCGAGCATGCCGTCTGGCGCATCTCGACGGCGCCGACCGCTGCCCTCGATGTCGTCTCCCAAGCCGAGGCAAACGGCGCCGGCATCGCGGCGCATTATTTCGATTGGGCCGGCGGTCTCATCTGGCTGGCAGTGCCGGCGAGCGAGCCCCGCGCCGACGCCATTCGATCAGCCGTTGCCGCGAGCGGCGGCCACGCGACGCTGATGCGCGCGCCGGAGGATGTCCGAGCTTCCGTTCCGGTGTTTGAGCCTCAGCCAAAGCCGCTCGCGGCTCTCAATCGTCGGGTGAAAGAGGCCTTCGATCCGTTCCACATCTTGAACCCGGGCCGGATGGTGCCGGGCGACGTGTCAGAGACGCCTAGCTAGCGGTCAATCCGCCGTCGACGAGCCGCAGACCGGCGTTGCGGCGCCCCGGTGCAGGCCCGCCGGGACATCTCTCGACTTCTCAGCCCGTCAACTGAGCGCCGCTGCGACGGTGGAACGGATGGCCGGGATGCTGCGGGTATGATCTAGAGATGTCGAGCAATTCGCAGATCGGACATGCAGACAAACTTCACCGCTGAGCAGCTTCAGGACCCGCAAACGGCGCGGGCGAACGAGATCCTGCGGAAGTGTGTGCACTGCGGGTTTTGCACGGCGACGTGTCCGACGTTCCTGCTGAAAGGCGACGAACTCGATAGCCCGCGCGGCCGCATCTACCTGATGAAGGATATGCTGGAGAACGGGCGGCCCGCCGACGCGCGCACCGTCAAGCATATCGACCGCTGCCTCTCGTGCCTCTCTTGCATGACCACGTGTCCATCGGGTGTGCATTACATGCACCTCGTCGATCATGCGCGGGCGCACATCGCCGAGACTTACCGTCGGCCGTTGCCCGATCGTGCGCTGCGTTGGCTGCTCTCGTTCGTGCTGCCGCGGCCGGCGGTGTTTCGGCTGGCCCTCCTCGGCGCGAAGATCGCGAAGCCGTTCGCCCGCTTCATGCCTGGGCGGCTGAAGGGCCTCGTCGGCATGGTGCCTGATGTCATCCCGACGCCCTCCGAAGCCGACCGCCCGCAGGCCTTCGCCGCGCATGGTCCTCGCCAGATGCGGGTCGCGCTTCTGACGGGCTGCGCCCAGCGCGCGCTCGACCCGAAGATCAATGAGGCGACGATCCGGTTTCTCACGCGACACGGCTGCGAGGTCGTCATCGCGAAGGGCATCGGCTGCTGCGGAGCGTTGACCCATCATATGGGCGACACGTCGGCGTCACACGCGTCGGCTACGCGCAACATCGAAGCATGGGACCATGAACGCGAAAGCGGGGGTCTCGATGCAATCGTTATCAACACATCGGGGTGCGGCACGACGGTCAAGGATTACGGCCACATGTTCCGCGAGGACGAGAAGTTGCGCGAGAAGGCGCAGCGCGTCTCCGAGTTGGCCGTCGACATCACCGAGCTGGCCGACCGGCTCGACTGGAAAGCGACAGTCGACGTCCCCCGCTTGAAGCTCGCGTATCACTCGGCCTGCTCAATGCAGCACGGGCAGAAGATCACGAAACTGCCGTTTGCCCTGCTCGAGAAAGCCGGCTTCGATCCGCATCCGGTGCCCGAGAGCCATATCTGCTGTGGCTCTGCCGGAACGTATAATTTGCTCCAGCCGGAGATCGCTGGCGAACTTCAGGCGCGCAAGGTGCGCAACATCGAGAGCATCGCGCCAGAGGCGATCGCGGCGGGCAACCTCGGCTGCATGATCCAGATCGGGTCGGCGACGGACACACCCGTTGTCCATACGGTTGAGTTGCTGGACTGGGCGACGGGCGGGCCGAAACCGCCGGCGCTCGCCGATCGCGACCTGGGATGATCGCGCCGCACTTCATCCGCCTCTGATCCGCGCACCACGTTTCCCCGTGACGTCCGACTGATTCGCCGTCTCTGGTGAGATCACAAACTGTGATCTCAAGATCGACGGCTGGCGATGGCGAAGTCATCAAAGAAATCTCCGGGTTCCGGGACGCCGCAGGCCCAGAGGTCGCCCACCGGCGCAGCGCTCGACCCGCGTCAGCCGATCCGGACCATCGACGTACGCGGCGAACGAGTGATGCTCGATCGTGACGTGGCGGAAGTCTTTGACGTGGAGACCCGCGCGCTCAACCAGCAGGTCTCACGTAACGCTGCGAAGTTCGGCGATGATTTCGCGTTCCGCCTGACGAAGGAAGAGATCGATGCGCTGCGATCCGAAGGCGTGATCTCGAAGGCCGAGTGGGGCGGCACGCGGTATCCGCCGCTGGCGTTCACCGAGCACGGCGTTGTCATGGCGGCGACGCTGTTGAAGTCACCGCGCGCCATCGCTGCGACCCGCGTCGTCATCTCTACGTTTGTCTCGGCGCGCCGCGCGGCAGGTGGCGAGAGCGGCGCCATCGCCAACCCCGATGACAAGAGCGCGGTTGTCCTGCCGGCCGACGTGCGCACCGAACTGATGCGTAAGGTCGGCGAGGCGATCGCGAGCCTGCTCGATGCGATGATCAACCCTGAAGAGATCCGCAAGGCACGAGCCGAGGCGCGCGGCGTGCTCGCTGAGAGCATGAAGGGGCTCAAGGAGATCCTGAAGAAGCCGACGCTCGAGAACGAACTGAAGGCGGCCGAGATTCGCAAATTGATGGCGGAGGCTGAAAGCATCGAGGTCGAGACGGATGGTAAGCGCATGATCAACGAGGAACGCGAGCTGGCAGCGCTCGCGAAAAAGCTGAGCCTCGTCCTTCAGGCGCAAAGGGCAGCCGAGACCGGCAGTCCCGAAGAGTTCCTGAGGATCGTCAATGCGTTCGAGGACCAGAAACGTCTCGAAGGCAAATAGCGGGCTTCGCTTGCAGCAGACGCCGTGCCGAGACTAACGGCGCCGGAACGCGCCGAGCATCATCCAGACGACCAGCGTGCCGCCGACCAGAAGTCCGAATCGGGTCGGCAGACCTCTGGGAAGCATCCCGGTCTCAATCATCCAGCGCCCGCCCGTAATTGCGATGGCGCAGCCCGCCGTGACCGCAATCAGGACCCGCAGAAAGCCAAGAAGGCCCGAAAAGAACCCAGAGCGTCGCCGCGGTTGTCGCGCTGGCGCGGCCGCCGGTGTTGGGGCTGGCTTGCGTGCGAAAATGGAAAGAACGGCTGCGGTCAGAACGCCTCCGACAATCGAGACAACAAGTTCTGTCACTATCGTCATTCGCGCGAACCGAATTACCTGCGGGCCGTCAGCAGCTTGTATCGCCGCTTAAATACAGAAAGGGCCGACATCTCTGCCGGCCCTCTCGCGTACGTGGTGATCGTGGCGATCGCGTGGATCAGACGGCTTCGGAGGCCATCTGCTCGACGTGCTCCCAATTCACGAGGTTGTCGAAGAACGCCTCGAGGTACTTCGGCCGGGCGTTGCGGTAGTCGATGTAATACGAGTGCTCCCAGACATCGCAGCCGAGGATCGGTTGTGCACCGTGCATCAGCGGGTTTTCGCCGTTCGGCGTTTTCGTCACTTCGAGTTTGCCGTCCTTGACCGCAAGCCACGCCCAGCCCGATCCGAACTGCGTCTTGCCGGCTTCGATGAAGTCGCCGCGCACTTTGTCCAAACCGCCGTAGTCCTGCACCAATTTCTCGATAGTGCCCGGCAGGCTCTTGCCGCCGCCGTTTGGCTTCATCCACTGCCAGAAGTGCAGGTGGTTGTAGTGCTGTCCGACCTGGTTGATCAGCGCCTGATTGCCGTCGGCGTAGGCCTTCTTGACGATCTTCGTCAGGCTCATGCCTTCGTAATCCGAGCCCTTGACCAGATCATTGCCGGTCGTGACGTAGGCCTGATGGTGCTTGTCGTGATGGAACTCGAGCGTCTCTTTCGACATATGCGGCGCCAGAGCGTCATACGCATACGGAAGGTCGGGCAGAGAAAAGGCCATGGAATGCTCCTGATCGGGGGGCTTACAGGTCGACGTCGACCGGCCGGAACCTAGTCGTCCGGTTGTCTGAAATCAAACCGATGAATTGGCGCTGCGTTCCGACCGAGTGCGGCACTAAATGCGGAAATGAGACGTCGGGTAGGAGGCTGTTAACCGTCATCCGGGAGACTGAGCGGAGTTGTTTGTTCAGTCCGGAGTTGCGTTTCCGATGTCCCGCGTCGCCAGTCGTGCGCCGAAGTTCGCGCGCCCCATCCCCTTCCTTTCTCCTCTCACTCTGTTGCCGGTCGCCGTTTCGCTTGCGGCGTTGCTCGTCTCGGGCTGCGCGCAGAAGCAGTACAATGGTCCGGTCGCCGACGGGTCGATGGCGCATGTGACGCCCGCGCACATGACGCGAATGCCGAAGCCGCACGTGCCTGAGCTTGAGGATGACGGCCTACCGGTGCAGACGGCACCGCTGCGTCGTCGCGGCAAACGCGTTGATGATCCGAACGAGCCGTTCAGCCCGAATTACGGACCCGACGCGGCGACGCCGCCGCAGGATGCGGGTTACGAAACGGAAGACGGCCAGAGGCTGAGCATCGACGAAGAAGGTGGCTGGCGTGCTCGACGCGCCGCCAACACTTGGGCGCCGATCCCGGCCGGCCGCCAGAACAGCGTCATCGCCCGCGCGATGTCAGCCCACGAGCAGCGCCACCCGTAGGGCGGCTAAAGGCGGTGACGGCCCTCTGCCTAAGTCAACCTGATTGCAAGCACAGATTCTTCGCCGCGATCGAGGAAATCTTTGATCGTGTTCATTTGCGAATTCATGGCGCGAGCCACTGTCTGTGTTTCAGCATTGCCGAAATCAAGCACGATCACAGGTGGTGGCCGGCCGCGGAGGACTGCGAGATCGACGAAGTCGCGGTCTTTCGAAACGATCGCCAAGCCGTGAGCCTTTGCAAAGTCCCAGATCTCCGCGTCCGTCGCGCGCAGGAGACCGACCTCCGAAACGTGTTGGACATCACCGAAATCCGATGCGAGCTGTTTCACAAGCCGAAACGAAAGGTTCTCGTCAAACAGCAGCATCGCTCATAGCTTTTGGAACGAGCTGGCGTTCGCGCTCAGCTGCAAACGCAAGGCATGCTCTGATATCGGCCACGGTAAGCTCGGGGAAGTCGCCCACGATCTCTTCGGGGGACATGCCAGCTGCGAGGTATTCGAGGACATCGCCCACCGTGATCCGAAGGTCGCGGACGCAGGGCTTGCCCGATCGGCGATTGGGATCGATCGTGATGATGTCCTTGTACTCCTCACCCATCCGATTGCTCCCTAGAAGAACGCTTGCAGGCCGGTCTGCGCGCGACCGAGGATCAAGGCATGCACGTCGTGGGTGCCCTCGTAGGTATTGACCGTCTCGAGGTTCTGCGCGTGGCGCATCACGTGATACTCGGCCTGGATGCCGTTGCCACCGTGCATGTCGCGTGCGAGCCGGGCGACGTCCAGTGCCTTGCCGCAGTTGTTGCGTTTGACGATTGATATCATCTCAGGCGTGAAGCGCTTCTCGTCCATCAGGCGCCCGACGCGGAGTGATGCCTGAAGCCCGAGCGCGATCTCGGTCTGCATGTCGGCGAGCTTCTTCTGGATGAGCTGTGTCTGTGCGAGCGGACGTCCGAACTGTTTGCGGTCGAGGGTGTACTGCCGCCCTGCGAACCAGCAGGCTTCAGCGGCCCCCATCACACCCCATGAGATGCCGTAGCGCGCGCGATTAAGGCAGCCGAAAGGGCCCTTCAAGCCGCTGACGTTCGGCAGCAGGTTGTCTTCCGGCACGACGACGCCGTCCATGACGATCTCGCCCGTGATGGACGCGCGCAGCGAAAGCTTGCCGCCGATCTTCGGCGCGCTCAGGCCGGGCATGCCCTTCTCGAGAATGAACCCTTTTATCTGGTCGCCGTGCTCGGCGCTCTTTGCCCAGACGACGAAGACATCGGCGAAGGGCGCGTTCGAAATCCACATCTTCGAGCCGGTCAGGCGATAGCCGTCATCGACCTTTTCAGCCCGCGTGGTCATGGACGCGGGATCGGAGCCTGCATCAGCCTCGGTCAGCCCGAAGCAGCCGACCCATTCGCCTGTCGCAAGCTTCGGCAGATACTTCTTTTTCTGCGCTTCCGTGCCGTACGCGTTGATCGGGTACATCACGAGCGACGATTGCACCGAATTCATCGAGCGGTAGCCGCTGTCGACGCGCTCGATCTCACGCGCGATCAGTCCGTAAGCCACATAGCCGGCACCGACGCCGCCGTATTGCTCGGGGACCGTCACGCCGAGCAGGCCAAGCTCACCCATCTCGTTGAAGATCGCGCGATCCGTGGTCTCGTTGAGGTAGGCGTCCGTCACCCGTGGCAGCAGCTGTGACTGCGCATACTCGCGGGCGGTATCGCGGATCATCCGCTCTTCTTCAGTGAGCTGGTCTTCAAGCAGCAGCGGATCGTCCCAGACGAAGGCGTTCGTCGAACGGGGCGCGGTCTGTGCCTGAAGAGCTGCGGAGCTGTCTTGCATTAATGCGTTTCCTGAGCATCCGATTTGGTGTTCGGCGAGACATTACCGGAGGCGGGGAGTGTGGGTCCAGCACACGGGCTGCCGCAGCAACCCATTCATTTCGCATTCAGGGAGAGGCGCCCACCACAGCCGAGGAGGACGCGTTTCGAGAGCCCGGTCGTCGATGCAATCGAACGTTGGACTGGGTGCAGCGTTGGGAGTGTGACAGGTATTCGACCTGATGCCGTCCCGATGCGCGTATGGCGGTTCGAAAGCGCTAACTTACGGAGTACCTCTGATGCGCAAAATGCTCTTCGCTGCGATGGCGGCGCTGTTTGCTGGCTTCGGCGGTCTTGCCGCTCAGTCCGGCAAGGCTGAAGCCCGGATCATCGCACCGGCCACCAAGCCGGATACCGCGGGCAACGGTGTCACTGACGTTCATCGGCGGTATCGCCGTCGGCGCTATTGTCATCGCCACAGCGGTTACTACCATTGTCATGGCCGCAGGCGGTATCGCCCGCGTGTCTACTACCACCGACGTTACCGGCCGTATCGCCGGTACTATCGCAAGCGCTACTACGGTCACCGACGTTACTACCGCCGTCGTCCGCGCTTCGGTGTGTATCTGAGCTTCTAGAACGGCGGTGCCGTCTAAGCTGTGAGCCCGGTTCTGCTTTGCGCAGAGCCGGGCTTTTTCATGCGCAGTGCGGATAGCGCTCAGGAGTTCGCGACGATGCCTAGGAGTGCAGCGGACGCCAGCCGTGCCGCGGGCGGGTCGGCGCGGCTTGTGAGCAGGATCGGGACCTTGGCGCCCAGCACGAGCCCGGCGGCGCACGCGCCAGCGAAGTGGACCAGTCCTTTATAGAGCGCGTTGCCGCTGACGATCTCGGGCACGATGACGATGTCGGCTGCACCGGCGACCGGATCATCGATCCCCTTGACGCGAACGGCGTCTTCCGAAACCGCGAGATCGAACGCAAGCGGGCCGGAGACCTCCGCATCTGGGACGGCGTCCCCGGCCCAAGCGGTCAGCGCCGCGCTATCCGTCGTTGAGGGAATACGTGGGCTCTCGACCTCGGTCGCCGAAAGCAGTGCCACCTTGGGCCGGGTGATCCCGGTCGCCTGCGCCACCCTCACCGCATTCGTGATGATCGCCTTGCGCAGTTCGACGTCGGGGGCCGGGTTCAACGCACAGTCAGAGAGGATCAGCGACCCGCTGCGACCTGCCATGGTCAGATGAAAGACATGCGAGAGCGGCGTGCCGATCCTGAGCCCGGCGTCCTTGTTGAGAACCGCGCGCATGAAGATGTCTGTGTGGAGGTGTCCCTTCATAAGCGCTGCCAGACGGCCATCGCCCGCTGCCGCTGCACCGACGTGGGCTGCTTCTTCCTCACCATCCGCCGGCATAATCTCGAGCGTCGCGATATCAAACCCGATGGCTTCGGCTTCGCGGCGGATTACGTCCGGCGCACCGATCAGCACCGGCTCGATCGCGCCGGCAGCCATCGCATCGCGGGTGCTTTCGAGCACAACCCTGTTGACCGCATTGACGATGCCGGTCCGCACGGCGTTGCCGTCGGCGCGCTTGGCCGCCTGAAGCATCCACGCTGGACATTCAACTTGGTGTTGCCCGATCATCTGCTCGCCTTTCCGGTCCGTCGCCGCGCTCCCTTAGCACTGACGCTCCTGCGAGAGCTATCACGCCGGCGCTTCGAACAAGGGTTTGGCTGGGCTGGCTGACGGCGAGTGGAATACCGGCAATGCCATGGATGACATAGCCGAACGCATGTCCAACCCGGTGACCATCCGCGTCTGGTCAGAGATCGCGCCGGCCGAGCGTCAGCAGTTTCGCGGCGACCTCGAAACGGTCTGTCTTGAAGCGGCCAACCGAAAGACGTTTGCGAGCACCGCAGAGCAAGACGCGTTTCTTCATCTCTGGCTCGGGCACTACCTGGAGCGGGCACCTGACCTTGCCTTCGTCGCGGTCTCAGGCGGGCAGGCGACCGGGTATCTGGTCGCGACCACTGCCGATCCGCGCTGCGAGCCGACGTTCGAGGACCTGACCTACTTCACAGCGCTCGGACCTCAACTTTCGATCTATCCGGCGCATCTGCATATCAACGTGGCGGCGCATGCGCGCGGCCGAGCGGTCGGCGCTGCGCTGATCTCGGCTGCAAGCGATGCACTTGCCGCGCGCGGTTGCCCGGGTGTTCACGTGGTGACCGGCGAGGGGGCCCGGAACGTCGGCTTTTACCTCCGCAACGGCTTCGAGCCCGCCGTCAGTCTGGCCTGGCGCGATTGTAAGCTTATTGTCCTCGGACGCCTGTTGCGCGACGAAAGCTCTAAATATGATAAGCCTAGTCTCATCATATAAGAAAAACGCTCGTCAGACGTGGAGGAACGGTCGGTGGCCGAATTCGGGACGAACACGAAGTTCGACTACATCATCGTTGGTGCCGGCACGGCCGGTTGCCTGCTCGCGAACCGATTGACGGCGGATCCTGACGTCAACGTCTGCCTAGTCGAGGCGGGCGGCAAGGACAACTACATCTGGATCCATATTCCGGTCGGCTATCTCTATTGCCACGGCAACCCACGGGTGGACTGGGGCTTCAAAACGGAAGCCGAAGACGGTCTCAACGGGCGCTCGCTGCAGTATCCGCGCGGCCGCGTGCTTGGTGGCTGTACCTCGATCAACGGCATGATCTACATGCGCGGCCAGGCGCGCGACTACGACGTCTGGCGCCAGCAGGGCAACACGGGCTGGGGTTGGGACGACGTCCTTCCGTACTTCAAGACGCATCAGGACCAACAGGCGATGGACATCGCCGAGTTCGGCGACTCCCATAAACGCGACGGCGAATGGCGGATCGAAAAGCCGCGCATCTCATGGGAGATCCTCGACGCGTGGGCGCTCGCCGCTGAGCAAGCGGGTATCCCGCGCATTCAGGACTTTAACGCCGGAAACAACGAGGGCTCGAGCTACTTTCAAGTCAATCAGATGGGCGGCGTCCGCTGGAACTCCTCGAAGGCGTTTCTCAATCCGGCGCGCGGCCGTCGTAACCTGACGATCGTTACGCACGCGCAGGTCGAGAAGCTCGACGTGGAAGACGGGGCGGTCACGGGGGTCCGCCTGCGCCGTAAGGGCGTGCCGCTTCAGTTCTCGGCCAACCGCGAGGTCGTGCTGGCGGCGGGCGCGATCGGCTCGCCGCAGTTGATGCAGCTCTCAGGGATCGGGCCGGGCGAGCTTCTGCAGGAGCACGGCATCGAAGTCCGCCACGAGATGCGCGGTGTTGGCGGCAACCTTCAGGACCATCTCCAGATCCGCTGCGCCTATCGCGTCGAAGGTGTGACGACGCTCAATGAGACGTCCCGCACGTTATTGCAGAAGGCCCGGATCGGCTTCGACTACGCCTGGGGGCGGACGGGGCCGATGTCGATGGCGCCGTCTCAGCTCGGCACGTTTGCGAAGTCGGATGGATCGCGCGAGACGGCGAACCTGCAGTACCACATCCAGCCGCTGAGCCTGCCGAAGTTCGGCGAACCTTTGGACCCGTTCCCGGCATTCACTGCGAGTGTTTGCAATTTGCGGCCGACCAGCCGCGGTGCGGTGAAGATCACATCAACAGATCCGACCGCGCATCCGAGCATTCGACCGAACTATCTCTCGACGGAAGACGACCGGCAGGTCGCCGCCGACTCGATCCGCCTAACCCGGACGATCGTCGAGCAGGATGCGCTGAAGCGCTATCGCCCCAAGGAATTTCGCCCGGGGCCTGAGATCACGCAGGATGGCGAGCTGGCGAAGGCTGCCGGCGATATTTCAACGACGATCTTCCATCCCGTCGGCACGTGTAAGATGGGCTCTGACGAGACCGCCGTTGTCGACGAACGCCTCCGCGTGCGCGGCCTCAAAGGCCTACGTGTGATCGATGCCTCGATCATGCCGCAGATCGTCTCCGGCAACACAAGCTCGCCGACATTGATGATCGCAGAGAAGGGCGCCGACATGATCCGACAGGACTGGCGCGGGTAAGGCGATCTGCCTTTTCTCTTGTGGCGGAAGACAAACGGCAGGCGGGGCTGATGAGCCCTGACCAGCCGTTTCTATTACATGCGCGGTCTCGGATTAGTTGCAGGCTTCGCAGCCGCCGGACTTGCGGACGTCGGCAATCAGCGACTGGAGGTTTGCGAGCGGCAGGTAGCCGACGTTGACCTTGGTGTCGACGAGGAAGCCCGGTGTCCCCTGGATCTCGAGTGCGCCGGCCGTTTCGGCCGTTGCCTTAAGAGAAGCCGTCACCTTGTCGGCTTTCATGTCTTCGCGAAGCTTGTTGACGTCGAGGCCAACTTCTTTGGCCGCCGTGATCACGCTGTCCTTGGTGACACGCTGCTGGTTCATCAGCGCGACATGCAGCGGCCAGTATTTGCCCTGCTCGCGCGCTGCGAGTGCGGCTCTTGCCGCGAATTCGGAATCCTCACCGAAGATCGGATACTCTTTCATGACGACGCGGACGTTCTTGTCCTGCTCGACAAGCTGCTGCACCTCATTGAGCGCGCGTTTGCACCAAGCGCAGTTGTAATCGAAGTATTCGACCACCGCGATGTCGCCCTTGGGGTTGCCGTACACGTAGTCGATCGGATCGGCGAAGATCGATTTCGCGCGCTGCTTGATCGTCTCTTTGTGTGCGACGGTCTGCGCTTCGCGCTGCTTCTGTTCCAGCGCCCGGCTGACATCGACCAGGATCTCCGGGTTCGCCATCAGATATTCACGGATGAACTTGCCAAACTTCTCCTTCTCGGCAGCCGACATCGATGCGGTTTCGGCTGAGGTGGCCGCATCCGCGACCTTGATGACCTGCGGTGTCGAAGACGAGGTTGACGCACCGGCGACGGCAGCGGTGGTCGCTACCGCCTCGGTCTTCGGCGTGAACGCGCCGAGCAGAAGCGTCAGCGCCATCAGGCCTGTGACGCCTGCAACGGCTGGGAGGGCAAGCACGCCAAAGGTGGCGTGCGTGACCGGCTTAGATTTGGAATGAGCCTCGGTCATGAGGTCGTGTCTCCGTCCTAGGAAGCTGTCGTGCCGGCGATCGCGATCCGTCTCGTAGCCGGCGTGATATCTGGATGCCGTCAGGCCCCCGAATTCAGAATGTCGTCCATCATCACCCAGTAGGGTGAACCTCGCTTGAGCGCCGGCTTGGCCCGCTGCGCAAATGTCTTGGCCCGCTTCAGGTTGCCGCTCAGATAGGCCGCCTGTGCGATCGCCTCCTTCGCCTCCGCCCGACGTCCGCTGCGATAGAAGGCATCGGCCAAGGTGC